>CALLPK010000072.1 GCA_938015415.1 uncultured Saprospiraceae bacterium | reverse complement strand
TATGAACCTTTTAGGTAAATTTACATACATGTTGCAAGACGTTTTTTATTGTTTGTGTAGGAACTCACAATTTAAAAAATTTTGCAACATTTTTTTATTCCCCTAGCTTTCTAGGGAATCCTATTTTAAAACAGCTTCATTAGTTATGTTGTGTAAACTCAAACATAAAACAATTAAATCACTAAAAGTCGGACATCTTCGGACAATCCCGGACATCTTCGGACACTCCTACCATTCACCCATTATTTCTACTCCGCGGATCACCTAAAACGCTATAGATGACCTCTAAATCTTTTGGTAGCAATAAGGAAGGTGGCAATATCAATTCTTTACTTTTAAACCACCGACGGAGGGTTCGTGGCGAGACTCCATATTCATCTGCTAGTTGTTTTCGGGATTTGGGACGAAGATCCCGAGCGTTTTGATTGTTAATCATTCTATCTATTTTTGTTTATTATAAATGTTTTTTGTTATTAGGCATCGGCCATTCAGGGCGCTATACCACAACGGGCGTAGACCAATTATTTTTTGAGCTTTAAACATAGACGAACTAATTTTTGTAATCTGCCGACTACAAAAAAAAGTTTAAATCTCTCCTAATACTTTGTACATTGTTAATAAACGCTACAGATTCGTAGAATTGTGGTTTTGGAACGGTCAGGAAAGCTGACCAATCAAATATAAACAATACTTAAAAAAAAAAAAAAACGATAGCTTTATTTAAATAACGAGATGGGAAGCTGGCTCGCAGATGTGCTTCCTGACAGGATGGAACAATACTTTATTCTATTTGAGTGTTTGGAATTTTTTTTGAGACTAAACCTAATTATACACATGTAAATTTTAGTGGTCATTATAGATCATGAAAAATATGAGATACGCTGATAAACCGTGTACTAATGTTTCACAAAAAAACTTCTTGAAGCAGTTATTTGTATTCCATCGTCAGTTACTGATTCAATCGTAAATTCCAGATCATCTTCGGGTAGACTATTTATTAACTCTGGACCTATATCTATCACCCGATTGCCCGGATAGGGAAGCGTTTCAATATTTAATAGGCTACGGGTATTTATGTTTGAAAAAAGATCCGTATTGCGATGGATGGTATCCAGGTTAATAACAAAAATTTTATCCAAATAAAGTTTAGTGCTATCATCCATGACCGCATTTCTGTAACTCTGTTCAGTACAGGCCGAACAACTACAACCATCAACGCTATTACCTTCATAGAATAATATAAAGCCTTTATCCGCCGGTGTTAAAGTATCGGATGAAAGAAGGCCTATATCATCTTCAACAATAAAAAATTCCATTTCATTGAATTCACTGATTCTTTCACCAACACAACAAGATCCTATTAAAATCGCTAAAAACAAAAATCTTACGTTTTTCATACTTTACTTATTAAGGATAGAAATTTTATTTCTGTTTGAATGCTGAATATGACTCATCCGACTTCAAGATTATTCTTCCCACGCAGCTAAAAATTCAGCGATCAACGCTTCTTTTTTGTCCGCTTCGTATTGTTTGGAATTGTAATCAAAATAATTACCAAATACCTGGGCCTTACCTATCGGTTGACTGCAAATGCCAAGGTAGGTTCCTTCGTAACCGCTTACTCCGAATGTAAAAGTATAGAGGTTGAGTTTTACGCCATCAAGGGTATGGTTTCGGGTATCGATTATTTTAAAATCCAGCATTGCGGCGCCATTGTCATCTTTAATTTGTTGAGCGGCCGTAGATTCTACCGTTTTTTCCGGGGTGAACAGATGGGCCGGGATTTTATCCAGGGTCTTTTCAAACTCCGTGGCATCCAGCAAGCTTTTCCAATAGTAAGGTACAGTCGCGACTTTTTCAAAAGCGGAAATTGGTACTTCGGCCCCTCGCATCAGCATCGCATCAATGATATTAACCAATAGATTTGGATCTGGAATATTTTTAATTTTTTGATAGTAAGCGCCCACTTCTTTCGATTCTTTAAAATATCCAAACAGGGCATTCAGTCTTTGAAAATGAGGCAAAAGGTCAAATTGGTTGATAGAATCTTTGGCTTCCGTCAGTCTATTTGAACTGATAATCTGATTGGCTTGTGCCAGCAGCTTTGGCAGATGTGGTTTTATTTGTTCGATATTACCCGCATCATTGCGACATAGTTTTAGATAAAAATCGTAAACATAATAACTAAAAGATGGATCATCCGTCATGCTAAACATTGGATCAACATAGCTTTTACTCAGGCTCATTGTATCGATAAAATTACTAAACATGTTAGCATGCGTGAAATTAATTTCTGTCGCTTCCGTTAGGTCTTTACCTAACTTAAAGAAAAGATCAAAGGAAGATTCGGACGGTATGGAAGCTAACGTATTTAAAATTTCTATTTGAAGTTCTCTATCATTTTTATTTTCATAAAATAGTTTCTCCATAAAAGGAAAAGTAGTTTGGTCTTTCGTGTACCGAAGTTCTCTGACCAAGACAGATTTAACCGCCTGTCGCCTTTCATTATCTTCCGGTAATTTCCCTGCTATTATTTTATAAATTTCAGATAAATCCGCTGGCGAAAACTCAACGTAATCCATCGCTTTGATAGCGTGCTTAAAAGCGACGGTATCTTTTCCGGTAAGGCTATTAAACAATCTATCTTTTTTATTTTTCAGTAAATATTCCGTTCCAGATTGACTACTGGCTTTAAAGGTATTGAAATATTTCCACGCAATGGCTTCGCTGAGTTCACTGCTAAGGTAAACCGTCAGATCAAAAAAGTAGGACCCTTCATAAAAAAGCAATTCGTAGGTTTTAGTATCTACGTTTTGATTTTGGGCGCGAATATAGGCAGCCTTTCGACCTTGAAAAACAGTATCAACGATTACCCTGCCCTCTTTGTCCTCAAACGTTACTTTGGAAAAATTAACCACGGACGAGTCTTTGGAAGTCGGCATATAAAATGGATTCATATGGTAGATATCTAAATCAAAATTTCCGGAATGCATAGAATCTATGGTCGAATAGCCATACTCGCCATAAAAGGGATATACCTCTTTTGGGGCATAAGTCTTCACTACGGTACCGGGAAAATCAATGGAATAATCTCCTTCTTCAAAAGAAGCAGAACGCAAGGAAGAATTTTGAAAAGGGAGTAATTCCAGGCTTTCAAAAAACCGTTGTCTTTCTTTTGAGTGGTCTCCCGTTTTAGGATATTCTATTCCCAGCAGCATACCTCTATTTGCCCGGTTAAAAACACAAATTTCAAAAAAGGATTCTTGTAGTTCAAAGTTTACCTTATAGGTGAAATAGCCTTTATAGTTCAGCGAATCAATGGTCTTATTCGGCGTCCCGAATCGATCGGTCATGGCGGTGATGATCGACATCGACGACTCTTTCGTATTAATGATGGTGGATCCTTCATTCATGTTCGAATACCGCACTAAATAAGAAATGGAAGTGGATGGATCTACGGCCATTAGACTTTTTAAAATCATTTGACCAGATTCCCGTTCGGATGAAATTCGATTTTCTTTTGGTGGTACCGGTAACTCTACTGTGAAAGCACCCTGTTCCGATTCGTATTTTTTCCATTCCTGGTCCGTGAATTCAATGGACGAAAAATAAGCTTCGGCATTTTCTTCCGAAATCGAACCTCCTTCTTTCACCACACTAAACACATAAATTAATTTTCCTCTTACAAATACTTCCCATACGGTTTCACCTCCTTCTTCGTCTTTGGTATACAGACGTTTCCCTTTAATTCCGGAACGAGTTGTATCCAGTGTTTTTTCTAATTTACTATCCTCACCAACCCAATTTTCAACAAATGCTTTTTCGATTTCGCCTTCGCTGATATCATCTCTCATTTCTGAAATATTCATCACCATATGAATATAAATCTGCTGGTCCAATATATCCAAATTCATATGAGCGGAAGCGTCCACCCCTAGTTCTTTGACCTGTTCTGATAAAGACATAGTCATTCCGGGTGCTTTTATTTTGTACAAATGGGTCTGGCTATCAAATACTCCCCAAGTCTTACTAACCGTCTTTTCGTAAGCGTCTGCATATCCTTCAAAATCCGCTTTTACTTTTCGAACCTGATATCCTTGTCTTTTCAGTTCTTCCAGCATCCCTTCTTTTCCCGGAAGGTGGGCGGTTCCTACGGCGCAAAAAATGGTTTGGGTTTTCATTAATCTCATCATGCCGGTTACCATCTTCTTGTTTCGCTTGTCCAGCATTTCGACATCATAGGCGGTTCGCTCCTCTTTGTTAACAAAGGTGGCTTCGATTTCGGCCAGATCTCCCCGCTGATAAATATCGACTAACTTTTCGTAGAAGGCATTCTTTTCTTCGTCGGTAGGTTCCTCTTCTTCATACTCATTTTCAAAGAGTTTAAAATAACTTTCCGTTACGCCCAAATAATCTTCCATCTTTTCCAAGCCGTAGGTACGATGTCCTTGCTCTGCGGCCCGCTTCATCAAATACAAATCCACCATCTGATCTTTTTTTACCGTATAGTCAGGCTCCTCCCAATCCATCAGCAAGTCTTGCAAATACTGCGGATCCTTATTATCATTTTCCTCAATAGACTTCCCGGTTTGCTTAATCATTTTTTCGTTCAATCGACCATAAGCTTCTGGACTCAGCATTCCTTTTAAAACGTTCGTGGTATCCCCTTTCAGATAAATCTGTAAAATATCATAGATGATGGAATCAAAATTAACTTCCATCGCAAAGGCATCGGTCGCATCCAGACAAAGCAACGTACTGTCCGAAAATTCATGTCCGCGCTCATCTTGTACGTGCATGGTTCCAAAGAGGTAGGAAGGCTTTTCCAACCCATTACCAGAGATTTCCCATAACAAAGCATGATTGGATTTATCTACTTGCGCAAACGAAATGGTAACCAGGCAACTCAACAACAGGGATAACAAGAATTTCATATTATTTGAATAATAATTTTAAGATTAGATTTCGTGCGCAAGATAATTAAATAAATTTTAAATGACCACAGGACTAGTACTGATAAGTGGAGTTACTTTATCGAAAAATCCTAAATAAAAGATTTAGTTAACTAGCTTATTTATCAAGAATCCCAAATTCGATTAGGGCGGCACGCATGCGTTCTGGGGTGCGGTATTTTTCGAAGAGACTACGAAAAAAGATATTGCCACCCATTTTAAAAAATTCATCCATAGCCTTTTTATTATTCATTAAAAGAGGAATAATCATATATTCATAATACATGTATGCACATTCTACTCCCGGTGGCGAGTGAAGAACCAATACACTCTCTTCATCTAAAAGATACAAAGTTTGTTCTACAATACTCTCCTTATTTGTAAGGTAGCTTAACGACTCCTTAATGATTATCGCATATAAGTCTACTGCTAAACTAGTCCTTCGATGTTTAGTAATTTTGTTCTGAGCATTATTCATAAAGCTGTAATAATGTTTTATTATATCTAAGAGTGTATCTTGATAGGACAAATCTAAATTTGCGAGAACTGAAATCAATTTGAAATCTTCGGAATATTCAAGAAGGATACCATTTCTTAAAACAGAACTTTTTATTGAATCAGCAACATTCTGCCTTAACAAAGAACTAATTGCAGGTACAAACTCTTTTATTTGATAAAGATTGATAGCAGAATAATAATTTTCAAAAGATGATCCTATTGGTTCTACCAGTGCAGAAGAAATTCGTGATCTTTGTTCTTCATTAAAATATTGATGATTTTTATAAAAGAATTTTATAAACACTTTTGGATATTCCAAATGTAAATCACGGTGATTAATTAGTAAGTTAATTAAACTACTTACCGTCTTATCTTTATCGGCATTTCCTTTCGGATAAATATAGTAGACAAAAGTTTCCGTGTAATGCCTAATCTTAGTTCGATCCCGATCATCCACATTTTTAGCATCTACGTTTTGAAAGTAATCAAGTACTTCCTCTAATGTGGGAACTTTCATTGTATATCCGGTACCGTCCGCAGTAGGCGTATACCAGGAATCAACTTTCACTTTTGATATTGAGTCTTGCTGAGAAAAGCAGATTTGACAGAATAGGAAAGCCGAAAGTAGGACGATAAATTTTCTCATGTTTATATTTTCAGAGGACTGACCAACCAAATATAAACAATACTTTTCAAAAAAATCCAAAAAAGCGGACTCAACCTACCGCTGCGTCCGCTTTCTCTTAAAAAAATTAAATACTCCCTACTCCACCTTCACCACTTCAATCTTAAAAATCAACACCGAGTCGCCCGGAATGTTAATCCCTTTCTCCCGGATGGCCAATCGACCGTACGCCATTTTACTGGGAATCAGCAAAACACCTTTACTACCTTTTTTAAAATTCACCAGGGCATCTTCCCAGCCGTCGATGACCTTTCCGTGTCCGAGGATAAACGTAAACGGTTCTTTTCGGTCGTAAGAAGAATCAAACTTGGTTCCGTCCAGCAACGTACCTTCATAATGTACCGTTACTTTGTCGCCACGCTGTAAGAGATCACCTTTTCCTTTTTTACTGATTAAATAACTGACGCCTTTATCCGTACGTTGTACCCGCATTTTTTGATCAGAAGCATAATCGTTGATGCGTTTTTTATCCGTTTTAAATTGTTCAGTTACATGCTTTTGATAGGCTTCTCTTTCTTTTTTCTCAATCTTCATCATGTACTGATCGTACGCTTCCGGGCTTAAAATATCCAGCACTTCCAAATCAAACATTAACGGCGTATTCGGAGGAATCTCTCCCAGACCAGAACTACCGTACGCCAGTTTTGCGGGTACGAACAACGTCGCTTTACTGCCAACGGGCAGTTTTTGAATCCCTTTATCCCACCCCTGAATTACGATCCGGTATCCGACTCGAAAGACGAAAGGATCATCTGGTTGCGACTGATCAAAAACGGTTCCGTCGAGCATTTTCCCAACATATTTTAACTTGACATAATCGCCGGGTTTTGGAATCGCACCCGTTCCCTTTTTTTCGAAGGTGTAGAAAATTCCGTTCCCATCGTCTTTAGCAGCCAATTGATGATGCGCGATATAGGAAGGAATATCCAGGGAATCCACCGCAGTGGCGGAAGCGGCACTGGTCAGCAAAGTGTGTCTTTTGGCCACCCGCACCTCGGTCCTAAAGGAAGCCCAGCCCGCTTTGACACACCTTACGGGACACTCCCCGGATACCAATAGCGGAAAAAGGAGAAAGCAAAGTATTTTAAATAATTTCATGATTGAATAATTAATTGGTTGCCATTTACTGCCCTTTATTACGGTAGAAGAGAATAAATAGCTAATAGCAAATGGCCAATAGCCTTTTTACATTACAAAAATGCACATATTACGTGCCATAAGTAACTGTATTCGATAGATTAACGTTTTTTTAGGAAAAAAAGCTTTATTTTGATTTTTGGGTATGAAGTGGCGCCGGAAGGAAGCAATAAGCCAACTGGCCAACCAAACTAACCAGCAAAAAAAATCATACACTGCTTTAATTCTAAACAAAACTCCCCCAGTTACCTTGATCGAACTCTTTAAACAATCTCCTTTACTGCTCTTATTCGTTGTTTCGGCCGTAGGCTATCTGGTTGGTAGTATCACGATCCGGGGCAATAAAATGGGCGTGGCCGCCGTGCTTTTTGTCGGACTGGCCTTCGGTGCGCTGGATCCCGAAATGAGTGTACCGGAAATCATCGTTTCCCTCGGACTGGTCATCTTTATTTACACCATCGGACTCAGCAGCGGACCCGGATTTTTTACCATTTTTGAAAAACAAGGACTGCGTAATGTCTTTTTCGTGATCGGGATGTTGACGCTTTCTGCGGCCATTACTGTGGGACTGCATTTTTTATTTGAACTGGACGCCGCCACTTCGGGGGGACTTTTTGCGGGCAGTACCACCAATACACCTTCGCTGGCCGGACTACTCGATTTGATCGAAAATTCCAATCCGGGAGAGGTGTCCAATCTCAGCGACCACGCGGTCATCGGTTATTCGCTTTCTTATCCGATGGGGGTATTCGGGACGTTGATGGCTATTTTTTTTATGAGAAAATGGTTAAAAATTGATTTTAAGAAAGAGGAGGCAGAATTACAATCGGCTTACCCAATCAGCGAACAACTTGACAGAGCAACCGTCCGGATTACCAACCCGGAATTGGCGGGTCATACGATCAGAGATATTTATAAAAAAATTGACGGTCGCCTGGTTTTTGCCCGGATGAACCGTGGAGACGAAATGTCCATCGTCACGTGGGATACACGGATTGAGTTGGATGATCAAATCGTTTTAATTGGTTCTGAGGATACGCTTACCCGAACCATTGATCTATTGGGAGAACGGACGGAATACCACCTTTCGGACGATCGCCGCATCTACGATGTCCGCCGGATGTTTGTCTCTAATCCTGATATTGTAGGCCGTAATATTGCTTCGCTCAATCTCAACGAACGGTTCCCCGTTCTGATAACCCGTATCAATCGAGGCGATATGGAGCTGCTCGCCAACAGCGAAACGGTACTCGAATTCGGGGATCGGGTGCGACTGCTAGCTAAAAGAGAAGACATGCCGGAAGTCAACGCTTTTTTTGGCAACTCCTACGAAGCGATGAGTCATATCAATCTACTGTCTTTCGGACTGGGCATCGCTATGGGATTATTATTAGGCATGATCACTTTTTCTTTGCCCGGCGGCATTAATTTTAAACTTGGTGCAGCCGGTGGCGCGTTGATTGTGTCTTTGTTATTGAGTAAGTGGCGGCGGACGGGGTCGATTGTGTGGACTTTGCCGCATAGTGCCAATCTGACGCTACGACAATTTGGATTGATTTTGTTGCTGGCTGGGATCGGCATCCGTTCGGGACATACGTTTATGACGACGCTGGCGGGTGGTAGTGGTGGCTTGCTTTTTTTATGCGGCGCGATCATTAGTACGACGACGGCGTTTATTACGCTTTTTGTGGGGTATAAATTATTTAAAATTCCGTTTAGTTTTTTGACGGGAATGGTGTCTAATCAACCTGCGATTTTAGATTATGCCTTGGAGCAGGCGGGTAATCGGTTACCAACTATCGGATATATTTTGATGCTGCCGGTGGCGTTGATTACGAAAATTTTGTTTGTGCAGTTGTTGTATTTGTTTTTGGGGTAGCTTTTTTGCTGCTGGCTTTTTGCTAGGGTGTTCAATTGATGAAAAAAACTTCTGTCCTTTTGTCATGTAATTTGCTCCAAGATTTTAGCTTTCCTTTATTCTTTCTGTTCATTTTTTTTGCAGAAAAAAAAACGAAACAAAAAAATCTGCCGCCTGTCGCATTTTTCGAATTCGGCACTTCTAATAAAATGTCAAAC
>CALLPK010000071.1 GCA_938015415.1 uncultured Saprospiraceae bacterium | reverse complement strand
CACCAATCCACACATCAAACCGGCCACAGCCGCTTGACCGTCTCCCACACTAGTCCCGTCTCAAATCCTTTCCGGATCGCATGTTCAGCCAGTTTTCCTCGACGTTTCCATAAATCTGACTCTCGTAGCGTACGATCCTTTTTTTCCAGGACCTCCACAAGTTTCTGATCATAATCAAATTCTTCCAGCTCTGCCATTGCTTTTTTAATACAATAAGGAGATATCTTTCGTCGCCGTAACTCCTGTTTGATACGGACCCGGCCCCATTTTTTTATTCTGAATTTCCCTCTGGCGTAGGAACGTGCAAATCGTTCTTCGTTCAAAAAATTATCAGCAATTAATAGTACGATAATATTTTCCAGGTCTTCCCCAAAAACACCCACTTCCATAATTTTGGAACGGACTTCACTATGACAGCGATCCTGATAAGCACAGTACTTTTGTAATCGTATTAGTGCCTGACTTTGGGTTAGTGAAACTTTGGGTTTTTTATCCAATTTTCATTTTTTAAAATAAAATTTAATTGTTTGTGTTGACTTTTCTATATCTTACCGTCATAAGTACACAAATACAAGATACAAACTTCTACTAATATCTATTAACCTTTAAAAAGAATACTTAAAATGACAGAGAACATCCAAAAAATAACGGACATGGCAATTGAATATGCGCCCAGAGTAATTGGTGCTATTCTTACCCTTATTATTGGCTTTATGATTATCGGCTGGATCGTTGGTATCGTAAAAAAGATGATGGCAAAACGGGGAATTGATCCCACCATTTCCCCCTTTCTTACTTCCATCGTTAGTGTGGGCCTTAAAGTGATGCTTCTACTAAGTGTTGCGGGAATGTTTGGAATCGAAACTACTTCTTTCGTTGCTATCTTCGGAGCCATGGCTTTTGCTATTGGAATGGCATTACAGGGAAGCCTTGGCCATTTTGCCAGTGGCGTTATGATCCTCATCTTTAAGCCTTACCAAGTAGGAGACTTGGTAGACCTTGGTGGTAATATTGGCGTAGTAGACGAAGTACAAATTTTTAATACCCTCCTTATTACTCCCGATAACAAGAAAATTATTATTCCTAATGGTGTGGTTACCTCCGGAATCATTACCAATATTTCCGGTCAGGGAGAGATCAGAGTAGATATGACCTACGGAATCGGTTATGATGATGATATTGATAAGGCACGTTCCATCATGTTGGACGTCGCCAAACGTTGTCCACAAATTTTACAGCAAAAACCAGTTGATATTTTTGTCGCTGAACTGGCTGATAGTTCTGTTAACTTCACGGTTCGGCCTTGGGCTAAAAGTGAGCACTATTGGGACGTATTTTTCTTCATGCAAGAAAATATCAAAAAAGAATTTGACAAAGCTGGTGTAGGTATCCCATTCCCACAAATGGATTTACACGTAAAATCCAACGTGCCAGTATCTGCTAACTAATTTAATGTTTAAAGAACTTACGTATATTCAGGCGGTAGAATGGCAACATTCTACCGCTTTTTTATAAGGTATAGAATTCTCCGTACCCTTTTGTCGGGACCGTTCAATAAACTGTGTTTTTTGTTGCGCAAGCATTGCGCAAAAAGAGACCAATAAACTAATCAACTGATTAACAACTAACTATGAACATAATATTTTATTTGTATAATTAAACTAACTGATTAGACACAGTTAATTGAACAGCCCCCTTTTGGGGGTAGTTGACTAAAGTTGTTCAGGTATTTTTAGCACTATAAAAAAAGCATATTTTCCGTTGGATTACCTATCTTTGATTTATGCGCTTATTCTTTTTGATAACTCTTTGTTTAACGGCTATTTCACTCGCCGGACAACCCGAGCCCTGCATCGATCCGCCTACGATGACTTCTTTTTGTAATCAAGCATGTATTATTTGTGATATTGATGGCTTCACAGGACGGCATAATGCCAATGTCGTTGGTCAGGCACCACCCGGATTCGCAGGCGAGTGTACCTTTGTAGCCCATAATATGCAATGGATTGCCTTTATAGCGGGGAGTACTAATCTATCGGTTAACCTGGCGGTCAGTAACTGTGATCAGGGTTTTGGGTTGGAATTTGGCCTCTACGAAGGAATTGACTGTCAAAATTTTCGCCGCATCTCCAATTGCTTTGGTGGCGCAGCTGGTATCATTGGTGATGGGCAAAGCGGTACGATAATTAATAGCGAGCCATTGATTGTTGGACAATACTACTATATCGTTATGGATGGAGGATTTGGGGATAATTGCGACTGGACTTTTAGTGTTCTTTCCGGAAGCACCAGCGTACTCCCCATCGAAGAGAGTGGGACGATTATCGGACCGGAGGCAGCTTGTCCCGAATTCCCATTGACCTACACCGTTGATGCTCCCGTCGGAGCTACGGAATTTATCTGGACCTTAAATGGAGCTGCGGTGGGGGATAGTAGTCAGACCACCGAAATTATTTTTCCGGCACCAGGTTCTTATAACCTTTGCGTTACTTCCGCCAACCGTTGCGAAGAAGGGCCTCCTTCTTGCAGAAATATTTTAGTAGAGATAGTGCCGCCAACTAATCTGACGGAAATTGTTTGTGAAGGAGAATGCTTCGCCGTCGCGGATACCTTGATTTGTGAAACGGGTCTTTATAATTTTATGCTGAAAAATCAGGCCGGCTGTGATAGTCTTGTTACCGTTAATCTAACGGAACAACCCACGCCCCTTTCAAATCTGAACTTATTTCTCTGCACCGAAGACACCTTTTTTATCGGAAATCTTCCTTTCGTGGAATCTGGAAATTACCAGGAAATTTTACCTTCTTTTCAGGGGTGTGATAGCATTATTGATCTGGACTTGGAAGTTATTATTTGCAACATCCAATCCAACACCCAGGTTCAACCCGTCGATTGCTTTGGAGAAAATAATGGACAAATTGATTTTACCGTTACGGATGGAACACCTCCTTTCACTTATAATTGGGAGCAACTAGATGGTTTTGCAACCGGAGGCACCGGAATTATTGATTTTTTAAATTTTAATACTTCCCTGATTACTTTGGCTTCGGGGACTTACAGTATTACGATCGAGGATGACTTCGGTAATTCTAATTTTATTATAAAAAATGTTTTGCAACCGGATCAACTGGCCCTGGATCTGATTCCGGCTGACCAGAATGGATTTGGTGTTTCCTGTCCGGAAGCAACGGATGGTAGTATTACCGCTATCGTTACGGGGGGAAACAGTGGTTATAATTATGCCTGGGATATTGGTGTGACAACTCCCACTATTGATCAACTTCCTCCGGGAGAATACTCAGTGTTGGTAACGGATAGCAAAGGGTGCTCGATAACGGAAAGTACCACACTCGACGCACCGATACCGGTTTTTATCGCTGCTGAATTTCTGGGGCCGGATTGTTCCGGACCTGCTTCGGGTATCATTGATATCACAGAAGTTAGCGGAGGAACGGGAGTTTACCAGTACTCCTTAAATGGTGGGGCTGCGACGAATGAAATACCTTTCATCAATCTATCCGATGGTATGTATGAGGTCTTGGCCACTGACGAAAATGGCTGTACTGCCTCTACTTCCGATATGCTGATTGCTGCCGAAATTCCCATCGTAGATTTAGGTGAAAGCCAAACGATAAACTTAGGAAATATCCTCGAATTAAATGCTTTTATTAATAATATTCAGATAGATACTTTTTTATGGACCACTACCACCGAATTTGATTGTGAGGTTTGTCTCAATCCAGAAACGATTCCACTCAATGATGCTTTCTACCAACTGGAAGTCGTCTCAGCCGATGGTTGTACTGGAAAAGATTCCGTAGCCGTTTCCGTGATCAAACGCCGAGAATTTTACGTGCCCAACGCCTTTAGTCCCAACGCCGATGGTCTTAATGATTATTTTACAATTTACGGTGGGGTAGAGGTGGCATCCATTGTTTCCTTAACCATCTTTAACCGTTGGGGAGGTATTTTCTACGAAGGAAACAATCTGGCACCTGGTAATGAACTTCAGGGCTGGAATGGATTGGTGAAAGGAGAAGCAGCGGATCAAGGGGTTTATGTCTGGCTGGCCCGTATCCGCTTTATCGATGGAGTGGTTATAGATTATAGTGGAGATATATCCTTGTTGAGGTAGAGGCTGCTTTATTTTTAAACAACTTTGTGACTTTGTAGTAATTGTTTGATTTCTCTTTTTTGGTAATTGCTTATGAGACTATTACGTGATGTTTCTACGCAACAACGCGCCCGCTGCGGCCAACGTCTTTTCTTTTTTGGCAAAACAAAACCGTACTACTTTTTCATCTCTGCCACTACTATAAAATGCCGAAACAGGAATGACGGCGACCCCAATTTCGATTGTTAAGTACTTGGCAAATTCTTTATCTCCTGAATTACTAATTGAACTATAATCGTACAACTGAAAATAAGAACCTTCGGATGCCAGCGGTTTTAAAGCGGAGCCGATCAACTCCTTCTGAAAAAATCTCTTTTTTGTTGATAAAAGATAGATAATTGTTGGTAAGTTTCAGGATTTTCTAAATAGTCGGCAATCCCATATTGCACAAAAGAATTACAGGAGAATACATTGAACTGGTGGACCTTCCTAAACTCACGCATCAATAATTCCGGAGCGACACAATACCCCATTTTCCAACCCGTGCTATGAAAAGTTTTACCAAAAGAATAGACCATCAGACTCCTCTTAAATAACGCTGGAAATCGTAAAATGCTCTGATGTTGTTTACCGTCATAAATTAAATGTTCGTAAACTTCATCAGATAAAATTAGAATATCGGTTCCACTAGTAAGTTCGTCTAAAGCCTGCATATCCACCGCGCTTCTGACTTTACCAATTGGATTATGGGGTGTATTGATAATGATCATTTTGGTTTTGGTAGAAATCATTTTACCGAAGCGTTCCCAGTCAATCTGATAATCTGGTCCGTGTAATTCGTAAATAACGGGCACGCCGCCAGCCAGCTCAATTGCTGGTCGGTAAGAGTCATACGCTGGTTCAATGAGAATAACTTCGTCACCCGAATGAATAAAGGCGGTAATTGCGGTAAACAAAGCTTGGGTAGCACCGGCCGTGATAGTAATCTCCGTATCCGGATCAATTTGACTTCCGTAGGATTTTTCCATTTTTTGGGCCAGCCGCTTTCTCAATAAAGGTACTCCAGCCATTGGCGCGTACTGATTTTTTCCATTTTTTAAATGAAAATTTACGCGTTCCTGTAGTGCTTCCGGACAGTCAAAATCGGGGAAGCCCTGGGACAGATTTATCGCTCCGTGCTCATTGGCCAACGCAGACATGACCGAAAAAATATTGGTACCAACGGCTGGTAGTTTTGATTGAATATTCATATTGTTTTAACCTGAATTTACTTATTGTTTCTTTGTTTCCTCGTGTCTTTGTGGCAATAAACTTAAAACTGATAACCTATTTTCAGTACCACAGTTCTAGGCAATACCGGCATCACAATAAAACTTGCTTCCGGATTTTCCGCCACAAACTCCGGGGTAGCGGAGTTGGAACTACTGCCAAATTCATTCAGACCAAAAGAGTACATCAGTCCGGTACTATTGAATAGGTTATTACAAATCAAGGAAGCCGAAACGTGCTTGGAAAGCCGACCACTTACGCCCGCACGAAACATACTGAATCCGGGTAGTTGGTATGCGTTGGCAACGTTGGCCTGTCGCTCACCGAGATAACGCCACGCAGCAAAAAATTGATAATTCTTCACTTGATAAGTAGGAATAAATTCCAGCGTTAATTTAGCTTGGTGTGGTAATTCATTACCGGAATAATCCAGAATTTGATCATCGTCTGTTTCAAAACTTCCCGCCGTATCGTAGACCGTAAATTTAGTGGCGGTTGCATTTTGCAAAGTGGTTAGAAAACGGAAATTCAAAGAGGGTAAAGGTTGCCAGACGGTTTCCAACTCCAAACCAATGGTTGTGGTTTTATTGATTTGTTCGGGTGTAAAGAAGATACCCGCCATTCCGGATTGATCAAAGACAAATTCTGAAAAACTAATATTGTCCAGTTGACTCCAGAAAGCAGTAGCAAAGATACTAATGGTTTTATTTTGTTGTTTAAAACCCAGTTCAGCCTGTGTAATTTCCTGAATTCTCCCTTTTTGATCAATGGGGATATTTTCAAAATTATTAAAATAATAGTTCAACTCAGGTGCTTTATTACTACGGGTAAATCGTCCAAAAATGGCGCGCTGTGCATCAAATTTATAATTTATACCCAGTGACAAATTGAGATAGGTGTAAGCAAAATCAAAAGAATCCTTTAGGAGTTCTGGTACCCGTGTAAAGTTATCGTACGCCGTATTTAGATCTCCATCTTGTCCACCTTGTATGACGCTACCACTGGCGCGGTCTTTTACACCAGTATGATTGATATATTCAAAACTGGCGCCGAAATCAAAGCGCAACGCTGGACTCACTTGCCAGGTATCACTGGCTGATAACTGGACTTGTGCTATGTCTGCTAGTGCATTGTTATAAAAAAGGCCGCCGTAATTTGCCAACCCCTGATCATCAGAAAGTTGAATCACCGACGCACCCGGATTTTCGAGTGTAACCTGTAACATCTCTGGTTCGTTTTCATAAGTTGCGTACGCAAAACTTCCCTGCGTAAAGGTATTGACGGCGGAGTGTCCGGCAAACAGACTGAGATTTAAGCGGTGTTGGTTCCAGTCTCTTTTTACATTTACTTTGTACATCAGATCCGTTACCTTATCAAGTTTATGCCAAAGGGCCGTCCCTAGTACCGCATCGTTGGGCAGCTGACCTTCGGTCAAATATTCAAAGGAAGGAGGTTCTCCATTAAAAATATTGAGCGACCCTAAATTGCTAACCCTGGCACGCTCTTCTCCAGTAGCCGGATTGCGAAAAACAACGTTTCCAAAAGAATCAAAATCATTCGCCAAAAAATAGGTGATAAAGTTATCGAGGCCAAGGCGAACACTGGAAATGGTATTTTGCCAGTTGGCTGATTTGGTACTGACTTTAAAACGATTTTCCATAATCCATCCCGACTTTAATTGGTTGGTCAGGTAAAAACCGGCGGCGAAGTCTTTGGTACGAATACCATTGTCCGGATTATAGGAACGGGTCTGGGGGCTTGTTTCGTCGAATCGATTTCGGGGGTCTGGTAGGTCTCCGGGAACACTTGGTAATAATAATGCGGTGGTATTAAAGTTTTGACCAAAGGCGGGTTGTGGATCATTCCAGTTGGTGGCTGCCAGACCGAGATAACGATTGGTTTGGTCATTTAAATATTTTACGTAAAAATTAAGTTGTCCTTCCGGGTAGGTTTTTGAAATGTTGGCTTTCAACTGT
>CALLPK010000070.1 GCA_938015415.1 uncultured Saprospiraceae bacterium | reverse complement strand
CGTCAAAGTTTGTTGCGTTGGTAATTCGTCTTCACAACTAATATCAGAAATCGTGGATGGCTGTGCATCGAACACGGGGCCATCACTATCTGCTACTACATTGAAGCTCTGGGTTACTTCCGAGGTATTATCACAAGCATCCGTGGCCGTCCAACGGTAGGTGATCGTATAACCTCCACACTGGTTTTCCGTGTAATCATCTACACTTGGCGTAACCGTCGCCGTGCCACACGCATCACTCGCCGTTAATGTCTCCTGCGTTGGCAGAACATCTCCACAATTAATATTACTAATCGCCGATGGGGTATTGTCAAACGTCGGTGCTATTCCATCTGCTATTACTGAAAATGTTCGGCTTACTTCTGTTTCATTACCACAGTTATCGGAAGCAATCCAACGGTAAGTAATATCATATCCTCCACATTGATCTTCCGTATAGGGATCTACTCGCATCGCCACACTCGCAGTGCCACATGCATCCGTAGCCGTCAAGGTTTGCTGTACTGGCAGGTCATCTTCGCACGTTATATTTCCAATAGACGAAGGTTGAGTATCAAATACGGGACCTGTTTGATCCGCTAACACATTGAACGTTTGCGTTGTTACCGTAGTATTATTACACACATCCGTCGCCGTCCAACGATAAGTGATTGAATAGCCCGCACAATTATCTTCCGTATAAGTATCTACACTTGGTACAACCGTTACCGTTCCACATCCATCACTCGCCGTTAACGTTTCCTGAACTGGTAAATCATCTTCACAACTAATATCTGATATGGACGCAGGTTGTGCATCAAACGTTGGATCCGTATTATCTGCTACTACATTAAAGGTTTGCGTTGTTTCTGTTGTATTATTACACGCATCCGTCGCCACCCAACGATAAGTGATTGAATAACCATTACAATTATCAACGGTATAAGCATCTACACTTGGCGTAACCGTCGCCGTACCACATGCGTCACTCGCCGCTAACGTTTCCTGAACGGGCAAATCATCTTCACAGTTAATGTCATTTATTGACGCAGGTGGTGCATCAAACGTTGGGCCTTCATTATCCGCTAAGACATTAAAGGTTTGAGTAACTTCCGTCGTATTATCACAAGCATCCGTCGCTGTCCAGCGGTATGTGATTGCGTAGCCACCACACTGGTTTTCCGTATAAGCATCTATACTTGGGGTCACCGTGGCACTACCACACGCATCCGTGGCCGTCAAAATTTCTTGCGTTGGCAGAGCCTCTTCACAACTAATATCAGAAATCGTGGATGGCTGTGCATCGAACACGGGGCCGTCGCTATCTGCTACTACATTGAAGCTCTGGGTTACTTCCGAGGTATTATCACACGCATCCGTGGCCGTCCAACGGTAGGTGATCGTATAACCTCCACACTGGTTTTCCGTGTAATCATCTACAGTTGGTGTCACCGTCGCCATACCACAGGCATCGCTCGCCGTTAACGTCTCCTGGATTGGTAGAACCTCGCCACAACTAATATTACTAATCGTGGATGGAGTGTTGTCAAACGTCGGTGCTGTTTGATCCGGTAAAACTGAAAATGTTCTTGTTACCTCCGTTTCATTACCACATTCATCGGAGGCGATCCATCGGTAGGTAACCGAATACCCACCGCACTGATCTTCCGTATAGGGATCCACTCGCATAGCTACCGTGGCCGTACCACATTCATCCGTGGCGGTTAATGTCTGCTGAACTGGTAAGTCATCTTCGCACGTAATATCCCCAATAGACGAAGGTTGAATATCAAATACGGGACTTTCATCATCTGATAAAACATTAAAGCTTTGAGTTACAACCGCTGTATTATTACAATCATCCGTGGCTGTCCAACGATAGGTTACCGTGTAGCCACCGCAATTATCTTCCGTATAGGCATCAATACCAGGCACCACTGTCACTGATCCACATCCATCACTAGCAGTTAAGTTTTCTACCGGTGGAAAAGTAGCATTACAATTTATGTCCGGGATTGCCGATGGTTGTGTATTAAAAACTGGATCAGTGTCATCCGCTAACACATTAAATGTTTGCGTTATTTCTGTTGTATTATTACATGCATCCGTAGCCACCCAACGGTACGTGATTGAATAACCATTACAATTATCAGTTGTGTAAGTATCTACACTTGGTGTAACCGTCGCCGTACCACAAGCATCACTGGCCGTTAAGGTTTCCTGAACAGGTAGATCGTCTGTACAATTTATATCAGCTATTGACGCAGGCGGTGCATCAAATACCGGACCTTCGCTATCCTGAACTGTAATGATTTGAGTACTCATCGCTGAGTTATTACAGCTATCAGTAGATGTCCAGGTTCTAGTAATAGTATAACTACATCCTGCCCCATTGACTGTTTCGTTATATTGTACAGATAAATCCGTAACACATGCGTCCTCAGATATGACAACTGGTGGCTCAGGAATTTGATTACACGCTACCGTTTCGTCACCAGGTACATTTAATAAAATTGGTGCTTTTGTATCCTGTAATTCAATCAATTGTCCTAAATTAGTTTCATTCCCACAATCATCAATTGTAGTGTATCGCCTCATAATGTATCCTGGGTTTAGACAAGAATGACTGGCAGTTTGAAAACTAGCACCATTAAACATTACGGCACCGTTTGATGTTTGAGTCTTTCTTCCAAAAATTCTCCATGTACCATTCATGGGTCCCGTTAGACTCTCAAAACAGTCAACATAATTTGTCACGCCTGGCAGTGCAGTGGAATACCCTCCCCCATAAGGAATAAAATCACCAGTTCCCGTTGAGATATTATCGGAATTATTCCATTTCGGATAATCTGAACCACAGTAATTAAAAGTAGGGATAAAGGTTCCACCATCATTACAATTACCTGAATTACAATGAGAGCCAACCAAAACAATAGCGCTACCGTTTGGAGCAACTAAAATAAATTCAGCTTTTCCTTTTCCTTGGTTAGAAGTAAATTCTAATGTAAACTTAAGAAAATCGCCTGCAGTCATATTATCCATTCCAGAAACATCAAATGTCCAGGATCTCCCGGAGGCTGGTAAATTCCCAGAATCGTTGATATCAAATTGCCCATTTAGAATATAACTATCTGTAGAAGAAACCTCAACTACCGTATTACAATTATCAGTTGAGGAAATAGTGTTTGGGTCTGGAATTTCATCACATTCGACAATAATATTATCTGGAAAATCAGTAAATTCTGGCCCTTCAGTATCAGGTAAAACATTAAAACTTGAAGTTACTTGATTGACATTACCACAATCATCCGTAGCTGTCCAACGGTAAGTAACTGCGTAGCCATCACAAGTATTAACAGTATATGGATCGATACTTTCTACTATATTAAAATTACCACAGTTATCATTTGCGGTTAATAACTCCTGGACTGGCAAGTCGTCACTACACTCAATATCATTAATTACGCTTGGCAGGTTGTCAAAGACTGGACCTTCTGTATCTGGCATTACATTAAATGACTGAGTTGTCGCTGCTGTGTTACCACACACATCGGTAGCAATCCATCGATAAGTGACGGTATATCCCCTACAATTGTCCTCTGTATAATTATCTACACTTGGAACCACCGTAACTGTTCCACACCCATCACTGGCTGTTAAGGTTTCTTGCATTGGCAGATCAGCACCACAATTAATCGCTGCAATCGCTGCAGGCTGGGTATCAAACGTCGGATTTGTATTATCAGCTAAAACATTAAAAGTCTGCGTAGTTTCAGTTGTATTATTACAGACATCCGTTGCTATCCAGCGGTATGTGATTGTATAACCATTACAATTATCAACTGTATAAGAATCTACGCTTGGCGTAACCGTCGCCGTGCTACATTCGTCACTGGCCGTTAAAGTCTGCTGAACTGGTAGATCGTCATCGCAATTTATGTCTGATATTGGCAAAGGCAGTGCATCAAAAGTAGGGCCTTCAGTATCCGCTAAAACGTTAAAAGTCTGCGTTGTTTCTGTTGTATTGTTACAAGCGTCTGTGGCTATCCAGCGATATGTAATTTCATATCCACCACACTGATTTTCAGTATAATTATCTACGCTTGGTGTAACCGTAGTTATACCACATACATCTGTCGCCGTTAAAACTTGTTGCGCAGGTAAATCATCTCCACAATTTATGTCTGTAATCGCAGATGGTTGAGTATCAAATACAGGGATTTCATTATCAGGAAGGACATTAAATGTTCTAGTAATATTCCTTCGATTACCACATTCATCCTCTGCTCTCCAACGATACCTTACTTCGTAACCATCACAATCATTAACCGTATATGGTAAAATTATAGGAGTGACAGTTGCATTGCCACAATTATCGCTTGCAGTTAATACCTGTTGAGTTGGTAAAGGCTGTCCACAAGTGATATCACTAATATTAGATGGACTAGTATCAAATGTTGGTCTTTCTATATCTGGTAAGACCTCAAAAGAACGGGTCACTTCTGTAGAGTTATCACAATTATCAGTAGCAATCCAGCGATATGTTACTGTATATCCACCACAAATATCTTCGGTAAATTGATCTATTCGCTGAGTTACTGTTGCACTACCACAATTATCACTTGCAGTCAGAACCTGTTGCGTAGGTAGATCATCACCACAGTTGATATTGGGAATTGATGATGGCTGTACATCAAACGTAGGATTGTTATTATCAGTCACAGTGATGTGTTGTCCCGCAGAAGAACTATTTCCACAATCATCTGTGGCTATATAATATCTTGTAAAAGATTTAGGATTGGTACAAGCAGTATTAATATTTACACTATAATTCAGGAAAGTAAAACCACCGGTTCCTTCTCTAAGGGCAGAGATGGTCCAGGTACCATTTAGTTCACCGGTAAATTCACTAAAACAATTTACAAAACTAGTTACTCCTGGATGTCCGGTAACTGTTCCACCATGTGGAGTAAAGTTTCCGTTTCCTTCGGGAATAAAATCATCATTATTCCAAAGCGGGTGATTATTTGCACAATCGTAAAAAGTAGGATTATAGATTTCAAATCCAATATCACCATCAGAACATTCACCGGTGCTACAGTGCTCTCCTACTAAAACGATTGCCTCTCCGTTGGGAGCAATCAGTAAAAACTCCGCTCTACCCTTTCCAAATCGTGTTTGAAAATTGATGGTAATATCCTGTAAGTAGGTAGCATCCAGATTATCATATCCAGTAAGATCAAATGTGAAAGAAGACGCAGAAGTTGTAACGCCAGCATTTGGATTTCCTGTATAATTATCCGTATCCACTCCCTGATCCGGAAGGCTAACGTGAGTAATTGTGATATCAGAACTACATTCATCCGTAGCAGTGACTGTAACCGGGTCTGGAATATTTTCACAATCCACGGTAGTATCAGGAGGCACCCCTGAAATGATCGGATCGTTATCATCGATTATAGAAATTACCTGAACAGCGGTAGCAGAATTACCACATCCGTCGGTGGCTATCCAAGTACGATTTACTAGTTTTTCGCTATCACAATCTCCAGCAATTTCGTTATCCCGATACGTAAGAGTTACTGGGGTGGGACAATTATCAGTGGCAGTTGGTTGGAGAATCGGAAGGGTATCAGTACAGCTCACAGGCGGTACTACAGGAACATCTGTGAAGTTAGGAGGTGTATCTTCACAAGCGATAAATAATAAAGAATCTTTGTTGTTTTCAAAATCACATTCCCCAACTGAAGTGGTAGGAAAGTCATTATCCAAATTAAAAGGTGGTGTTAATGAGCCATCATCATTTCCAACTATATAAATAGTAAAAGGAGGAGTAAAGGCGGAAAAATCCATTGAAAAAGTCTGGGCAACCGTAGCGCCAGGAATAATGGCTTGATCCGTATGAAAAGTATCCACAAAAATTGCCGGAGTCGTTTCAGGATCTCCGATATAAACAGCGACTGGAGTTCTAGGAGGAAAAGTAAGATCACCATCGTTGGTCAGTTCAATATTAATAATAATATCAGATAGATCACTATCACATTCATCTCTTTCAAGGTCGATGGCTTCTGTTTGAATATTAGCCGCAGGGAATATGGGTTCACCATCATTATTAAAAGGTCCAACCTGCTTTAGAAAAATATTTAATCTACCCGTAGATCCTGGAGGAGGATTCCCCACCAACTGGTGTTGTTGCTGCTGAATAGGGACGGTCATATCATTATTGATATTAACAATAAAGTAAGGATATTGGTTCCAAATATTACGAGTGGGCACCCAAGGAAAATCTCGTGCATGGAAAATTTTCATAGGACCAAAACGATCATATGTGTTGGCTCCACAAGAACAGGCGATTTCCGATTCATTATCATTATCCACGTCAACGACGATTGGATATTCTGAACCAGTGACCGATCCACAAGGGAACGTAGCCAGATTGACACCAGATGGTCCGGAAATAATTCTTAAATTTGTTTCATCACGATAGACTACCTCATTGATACCATCTCCATTAAAATCAAAAGAAGTAGCTCCGGTCAATCCTGATCGGTCAGAAGTAATAATACTCCATACAACCCCTCCTGTTCCGTTTATATTTATGGTATAATCATCTACGACCTGAAATACGCCATTCCCACAAACCCCTAATTCCGGGCGATTATCACCATCAAAGTCAGAGATAGTTACGTTACTTACAGATCTTCTAAAAGCTCCAGAAGGAGCAGCAGTGGTTACCGTGTGGGTATTTCCAATTTGAGTAGCTGTTTGTAAATCCCATACGTATAAGTAAGATCCATTACTGGTAGTATAAGTGATTACGGCATCCAGATCACCATCTAGATCATAATCAGCAATTGAGGTCATTCCGTCAGGTAATCCGTTTGGAGCCTGCCTCGTGACCGTCATAGTTCCCGTAGCAATATTCACAGAGTATACCTGATTACCGGCTACTAGTTCCAAGCCGGCACAATCTCCACATTCACTATCGGGAAGTACATCGACCGCTACCGGATAAGAATGAGGATGTGAGTGTCCGGAGTAAATATCATAAAGGAAAGATCCAATAGAGTTACTACCACCAGTAGCAATTCTTTGTCCAGTGACTGCATTAAAAATTTCGTTGGCAATATACACTTCTGGTACCCCGTCTTCATTAAAATCGGCAAGGGCAGTAGAGAAGTCTTCTGCAAACCATTGTCGGTTGGCAGGTAATCCAGCAGTGACCCGCTGGTCCGAGGTCCATTGTAGCTCAAAAGTTCCGGTGCCTGTTCCATTAGGATTTATCCCTGCTGGATTGAATTCGTAAGAAACCAAACGTCGAAAATTAGGATCTACCCCAGAAACGACATAGAAAAATTCGGTTAATCCATCACGGTCTGTATCACCGATAGAAAACCCTTTTGTGAAGGAAGAGATTGGGAGTGTATTGGGTTGAAATTTGAGATCTCCGTTTGAGCCATCAAAAACGTAAAACATGTTAGGCACTGAAAAGTCAGTTCCGATATCTCTAATTGCGAGTACCTCAGAAGCATCGCGATTATCATCCATTTCACCAACAACAAAAGGAACAAGGGTATTTACGTTATCGTTTGAAGCCCATTCTTCTTCAATATCAAAATTGGGAATAACCGGTGGAGTATATTCACATTCTGGCTCACAAAGTTCAAGCAAGTTAGTGTTATCACAAGGACAGTCGCCATCATATCCGTCAATCAAGCCATCACAATCGTTGTCAATTTCGTCATCACAAATTTCAGCAGTGATACAAAGAATATTACAAGCACAAGCATTGTCTTCGCAATCCGTTGCGCCATCTCCATCATCATCGATTCCGTTTCCACAAATTTCAGGAAGCGGACAAGGCTCCGTGGTAACCTGTAGCTGCCATCCATTGAGTGTTCCATTATCAGCAGAAGGATAAGTATCAATTATTTCGAGCGTCCAGGTACCACCAGAATTTTGTCCTATAAAAGCAGCAAGCAATCCAACCGGCTGGTAAGATTGATTATTGGTCGGTGGACAAGGCCAAGTATTAGGTGGAGAAAGAGATTGGTCATCAAAGCCGATTCTTATATTATCTTGACTCCAGCAGGGACTTACCATCAAGTTGACTACGGTCCCCTCCGGGCTTCGTAGACGAATGATCAAATCATTTACCCAACTGTGATTAATACTAAGATTTAGAATATTAATATCTGAAACACATTCGTTGGTTGGAACCTGAATAATGGAAGTATGAGGAGAAGGATCTCCATCAATCCTTTCGTTCACGTCTGTACTCGTGTAGGTGGTAGTCAATACCTCAGCATCCGGAAGGGATTTATTTGAGGTATCGCTATTTTCACTACTGATTCTACTAGGGCTGAGAATAGCCAATAGAACCATTACTACTAAAAAGTAAGTCTTTTTACACATATATTCCCGGTCAATTGATAAATAAAGGGTCCGCAGTTATAAGCTTAGGGGGGTATGCAGAGTACTGAAGACAGAGATTTTATCCGTTATCTCATCTATTATCTGCCCCAAAGGACTAACCAGTCGGTATTTTCTATGAGAAGGAAAGCAATAGTTATGCCTAAGTATATAATTATTAATTATATATTATATAACAATAATAATTTTATGGAAAAATGATAAAAAAAAGCCACTCCAGAGCGGAGTGGTCCTTGTGACTATAATGTTTCAGGAGAAACTATTTTAAGTGACAGTCTAAATAGTGTTTTTTTCTTAAAAAAACTATTATTTACAAGTATTTCATTAAGAAAACTGTTTAAAATTACTTAATAATAATACGGGTGACATTAGTAGATTTTTCATTTTTTATACTAATAAAGTAAGTTCCCACCGAGAGAAATCGGCTATCAATAGGTTCTGTAAATGAATTTTGATTGATAAATATTTCTTTTTGAAAATATAATCTTCCATAAAGATCATAAATATTGATATTTGTCTTACCGTAAAAACCGATGAGTGCAATTTCAAAATTTTCGGTAGCAGGATTGGGAGAAACACTGATATTTTCGTTGTCTATGATTGTTTCAGTGCCCACTATATTACAATTTGAAAAATCGATATTAACTTCATTTGAAGTAGTAGCTTGAGCGGTTGTACACTCCTCTGTAACCGATAATACTGCTGTCACTTTATCTCCCTCCTCCAAGTCACTTGCGGTAAAAAATTCTCCGCTGTTACCGCTAGGTATTCCATTTACCAACCATTCGATTCCGGGGTTACTCCCCTCCTCTTCAATAGTTGCGGAAAAGTTTAAGACCTGATCCATGCAGATACTATCCTGTGCCAGAACGATAGAAATCACAGGGTCAATTACCTCACTTACTGTAATTGAATAAATTTCGGAAGACACTATATTTTCAATAAGACAATTCTCGTTACTTGTTACTGTGCAAATAACTACTACATCATCGGTTACTAATTGCTGTAAAACAGATGTGTCGTTATCGGCGATGGCGATTCCATTAACCATCCAGCTATAAATTGGATTTTCTCCTTCGTTTTGAGTCGTAGCCATAAAAGTGACTGTTTCTCCGACACATGCGGTCTCCGCTTCTGCCATGATCACTACTGAGAGTGACTGCAATTCTAAAACGTCGATGAGTGTATCTTCTGAAACTACGGGATTTGATGAAGCACAAGCTGAAGAGGAGATTACACTTACGCGAATAACATCATTATCGCTCAATTGATCAAGAATTAACGACATCTCTCCTGTCCCAACCTCAATGTCATTTAAAAACCATTGAATGGTAGGCTCACTACCACCATCCACAATTTGTGCAGTAAACGTTACCGATTCATTTTCACAGACTTCAGTGGCACTGGAAGTAATAGAAACGATCGGAACAACCGATTCCATAAAGTTCAAACTTAAGGCTTCAGAAGTAGCGATATTCGATGACAAGCAGGTCTCATTAGAAGTAACCCCACAAGTTACTTGATCATTTTCGGTTAGTTCAGTGGTTGTAAAAGTAGCTGTATTACTACCAACATTGGCCCCATTTATCATCCATTGATAATCTGGATTATTTCCGGCATTTATCGGAGTTGCGTTAAAGGTAACAGATTCTCCTTCACAGATACTTGTTACATTGGCGGAAATACTGACTGTTAGCGGTAAGATAGGATTTACCGTTAGTTCAATAATTTCCGAAACTATTTCATTCTCTTCCAAACAAGATTCAGAAGATGTGATACGATAGCTCACCTGATCTCCATCATTTAAATTATCCGTAGAAAAAGTTGACAGATTTTGGCCAACCAGATTACCATTGAGTAACCACTCGTACACGGGATTGGCTCCTCCATTGGTTACCGTAGCGGTAAACGTCACCATCTCACCAGAACAAATTTCCGTTTGATCTGCCGCTATTTCAGCCGAAAGTTGAAGCAGCGGATTTACCGTTAATTCAATAAATTCCGAAACTATTTCATTCTCTTCTAAACAAGATTCAGAAGATGTGATACGGCAGCTTATCTGATCATTATTATTCAACTCATTAATAGTAATGGTTGGTCCAGTCATCCCAAAATCCTGACCATTAATTAACCATTGATAAACAGGGTCTGATCCAGCATTTTCAGAAGAAGCTCCAAACGAAACCGTCTCACCTTGGCATATATCTTGACTGCTGGCACTGATATTTATACTCATGGTAGAGGTTTCGGTGACCTCTAAGGTTATTTCGTTTGAAAATACTGGTTGTGAGATAGCACAAGGTTCAGAAGAAACAATTTTTGCCTCGATAATGTCGTCACCGTTTAGATCATTCAAAATTATCGTGGTGGTATTTTGATTAATAACCGCACCGTTTTTTAACCATTCAATTTGCGGAGCAGTTCCACCATTGCTAATATTAGCATTAAAGATAACTGAATCATCCGCACAGACTTCCGTAACATCTGCTACGATACTAATAGTCGGCGTAACCGTTTCCGTAACCTCCATAAATATACTATTGGAAAATACCAAGTCGGTCGTCACACAAGGTCTGGAAGCAGTAAGCACACAGCGTATTTCGTCTCCGTCCGAAAGAGACTGAGTACTGTAAAAGGGTTGGTTCACTCCTACTTCATCATCATTTCTAAGCCATTGATACGTAGGACTATCTCCTTCGAAGTCAATAGTATTAATAGTGAAAGTTACTGGAGTGTTGGCGCATATATTGTCATCTGATGGGATTATGGACACAGCAGGTGTAACTACTTCCAAAACATTAAGCAAAACAGTATCACTAGTCAATATTTCTCCATTAGCCGTAACAATTTCCAGGTAATAGCTCCCCGTATCACTCAGCATGATGTTGTTAAGAAAAAGGTCTTCTTGGTCCGCCCCTGGTAAAGACTGATCATTTTTATACCATTGATAACTTACCGGATCTGTACCATTTGTTTGACTATTAAAAAGTACATCTTCCTCTTCACAAGTATTCTGTGAAATTGGTTGTTCTGTAAAATTGGTGGGGACATAAATATCATTATTTAATTCGAAAGCCCCCATGTCGACCTGTCCGTTGAGTATTCGGACTAAACTATCTATGTCAAAAAAGATATTATTATCAATAACAACCTGATTGTGACCAGCATCAACGGCGGGAGAGTTGGGCTGTAAACGAAAGTCAAAATTAGCAGGATCGACAAAAAGTGGATCCTGATCATAAATAATACCCGCTCCACAAAGTAAAGAATCTTCCTCTCCTACTTGAGCGATGTCCTCACAATCTGAAGCATCAACCACTGAATTATATAATTTCATAGTTGGTGTACCACTTCCACTCATATGAAAGATGGGGTTGTGGTTTGCAGTATTCCCTACGAATATATTATTGTACATAGTAACTTCCATGTCTCCTTCCGTTGATTCATTACAATAAACTGCACCACCGGTGTTAGCCGAATTTTCGTAAAAAACGCAATTAAAAAGTAATGGTCGCCCTGTACCACCACTTGCAAGTGTGTAAACCGCGCCGGAAGATTTTCCATAATTATTCACAAACAGGCAATTAGCAAAAACAGGTGCTACTAAGCCAAGAGAATCTTTAGAAAAACTGTAAACAGCACCGGCAATACTGGTACCTGTATTTTCGGTAAAAGTAGAGTTAAGAACCCGAGGCGAGGCAGTTCCGCCAAATCCATTATTGTAGATTGCCCCACCGAAAATAGATGTATTATTCTGAAAGAAACACTGATTAATGAGTGGGCTTGATTCTCCTTGTAGGTACCCCCCATCATTATAAATGGCGCCACCACTACGAACACCATAGTTTCCGAAAAAAGAGCAATTTATAATTGAAGGATTAGCACTACCACCATTACGTCCACTATTGTAAATAGCTGCACCGTGCGCATCTGCGAAGTGATCCACGAATCTACAATTTTGGATAATTGGAGCAGAATGAATCGTTCCGTTATTATATACCCCTGCTCCGCTGCGACCCGGGGATTCGGCGCTGGACAGATCGTCATTAGCCGATCCGTCGCGAATTGTAAATCCATCAATGACCGTAGTACTGTCTACATTTTCAAAATACACAATGGTGAAAGCGTTACTGTCGGGCTGGCTGTCCTGATTGATGTCTCCGCTGAGAATAGTTTCGTTGTTGATCCAGTCTCTTTGATCTCGTTGGGTCTCTGTACCGACGAAGCCACCATAAACCTGGACCTGGTTGGGAATTTCGAATCTATCATCCCGATCCTCCCGATCACAGTCACTACACTCGTCGGGTCGATAAGTTCCGGCTGCTACCCAAATTTCATCTCCAGGTTGAGCATTCAGTAAAACCTGTCTGAGATCGCCCGCAGACTGACTCCAGGATGTACCATTTCCAGTACCATCCTCGGAAATGTAGGTGATTTGTGAAAAAACAGGCATGTACAGGAAGAAGGAAAGCAATAAAAGTATTGCAACTCGATTTGTCATGGGATATTATTTAATAAACTGAACATCAACACTTTAAGTCCAAAATTGATCTTAAAAACTCATTCAGGGGTTGAAATAACTATGCAAAGTTAAACAATCAAGCAACAACTTGCTAAATCAAAATAGGTTATTTGTCTGATTGATAGTACTTTAAGGATGTTGACTAAATAAATTATGACTATATCCTTTCTCTTTTTCTGCCGCTCAAATGGTTATTATGCTGGACATAACGGTCATTTTGCTTTTTTGATGGGTAGAAAAAACATTTCGTCTAGAATCTCTGTTTATTTAGTCACTATTTCTTATAAAAAAAAAAGACAGCCGGATGACCAGCTGTCTTTTTTTATAAAGGAGGTTATTTAAATATCGATGAATGCTTTTATTTTAAAAGGGTAATATTTCCTTTTTCGGTATACTCATCTCCATTTGCACAACGAACCCTTAAATAGTATGCATATACGTCAGAACATAATGCCTCTCCTTTAAACCGACCATCCCAACCATCGTCAATAGAATTGGATTCAAACACTTTTTCGCCCCAACGAGTATAAATCATAAAGAACACTTCATCTACAGAAAAAGCAGCTCTTAAGTAGACGATGTCATTAAATCCGTCATTATTGGGCGTAAAGGCATTTGGGAAAAAGATGAATGGCTTATTACATTCTGGTGTCAACACCGTAACGGTAATTCTTTCTGTCGTAGTACAACCGTCTCCGTCAGTGACGGTAAGGGTATAGGTCGTAGTTTCATCGGGAGTGGCTTCCGGATTAGAGATGGTATTATCGTCTAATGAGATTGCTGGTTCCCATAAATATGTGAAGTCATCGTTTTCAGAAGTTGTCAGCTGCGCGAACTCTCCTCTAAAAATGGTATCTCTATCCGTATCACTAATCACAAAATCGCTCAAATCAGTCACCATTACTTCAGCGGTTGCTGTTTGAGAACAACCAAATTCATTGGTGGTTACTAACTGATATGTTTGATCTGAGGGAGGGTTGACCGTAATATCAGAGGAGTCAGGAGCAGCATCTACAATATCTACCGTAGGTGTCCACTGATTCGAATACTCGATCCCCATATCTAAAGAAGTTTGTGAGGTAATATTTATTGGTGTACCAAGACAAGTAGACACTTCTTCCAGTACGGTCAACGCAAAAGAAGCATTTCCAATACTAACCATTTCTGTAGTAGGACAACCAAATTCGTCAATATATTGAATGGTAATCATTTGAACCTCTCCACTAACGTCACTTACTGGAAGGGAAATTTCTTCTCCACTACCGATCTGCAAACCTGCATCATCAAAATAATTTACGGTGACTACCCCAGGTCCACCAGCATTGAGGGTAACTTCGCCAGCTTCACAAATAAAATTATCTGCTGGAATTTCCAAGTCTGTCAATTCGTCAGGCACCAGGAAGTCAACCATTTCCGTATTGGAACAAATTCCGGCGCTGTCAGAAATCATCACTGTAAATAATTCATTCGTTCCTGCCGGAGCATTTACGAAAGGATTTGGTGAAGTCGGATCGTTCAGAAATTCTGCGGGAGACCATTCGTATACCAGGTTTTCGTTTCCACCATTATTCAGAGCCGCTGGAATACCAGCACAACTTACGATGGAATCGGGAATACTAGCAGTCAGGTCTGGTACCATGATCGTAGAAGTAACGGTAGTCGTACAACCAAACTGGTTGGTGACCGTTCCGGTAATTACAGTGTTACCTGGCTCGGTAATATTGATGGTAGGGTTACCAGTATCACCGCCATCAATAATTGCACCGGCAGGTTCCCAAACGTAATTAAGTGTATCATTAGGATCAAGGTTGTCAATACTTAGTTGTGTAGGTTCGCCAACACAAGCCGTGGTCATATCGTCCAGTTCTACTTCAGGAGCACTACTCATCAGATTGAGTGACTGCATGGTACTACACCCAAAGGAGTCAACGACGGTTAATAATATTTCTGTATTATCTCCCGAAAGATTAAGGACTACCTGTTCGCTGGCGCCGATTACGCTTCCATTGGCATCGGTCCAGGTATAGATTAGTCCATCAACATTGGCATTAGCGCTAATCACTATTGGAGAATTACAAACCATCGTATCGGTAGGCAAATCAAAAACTACCGGAGTAGGTGCTTCAATTGTGGTTGATGAAATCCCTGTACATCCATTTTCATCCGTTACGGTAACGGTATAAGTACCTGTAGGAAGATCACTTAAATTTGCGGTTTCCTCGTCGTTACTCCATGTATAATTTAGCATTCCTTCTCCACCAGTTACCGTACTATTGACTGCCCCTGTTTCGACACTATCGCATTCTATGTTTATGCCATCCAGCATTACTTGTAAAGGATATGAATCATCAGAGACGTCAAAACTTTCGCTCACAGTACACCCATTCGAATCTGTAAGCGTAAGGCTATAGGTACCTGCCTCAAGATCCATCAAGGTCGTTGGATCTGTGCCTGGATTAGCGTTGGCGGACCATTCATAGTTATAATCGCCAGAACCACCAATCGTAGAAACTACTTCAATACCTCCTGGGTTTAAACACGATTGATCCACGATTGCTAAATCCAGATCAATTTGTAAAACCGGTGCAATTGTAAAGCAGGTGCTAGTAGCTAACACATTATTTATATCATAAACTAAAGCGCAATATTCACCAGCAGGCAGTTCTCCATTTTGATAAGTATTACCGTCACCATCAACAATTACAATTCTTTCTGGTCCAGCAAAATCAGGTCCCAGATCTAAATCAAAATCAACTTGACCTTCATTTCTACCAGCACAAAGAACGGGATCAATATTACTGACATTAATCATTGAGGGGCTTGAATTATTATTAAGTACAAAAATTACTCTGGTCTCGCAACCCGTATCCAAGTCTGTAACGATGACAGCATATAAACCAGCGGATAGATCATTGCGCGTAGCGTCGGGACCCCAGCTGTAACTATAATTACCAGAACCACCATCGACCACAATGGTAGCAGATCCGTCACTCATTCCCGGGGCAGGATTATTATTAATGGTTACACTAGCCGTCAGATCGATAAATTCTTCTACTACTACAGTTTGTACATCAAAGCAATCCGGGTTAGCAGGATCGACAATTGTCACCTGATAAACCCCGGCATTAAGGTCATCACGGGTTGATTCCATACTCCCGTCATTCCAGGTATAGGTAAAATCGGCAGGAGTAAGGATAGCAGTACCATTGGCAATAGTACATTGAGCAGGAGTGGTTGCTATCTCCACTTCTGGACCATCGCTATTTCCTACTGTAAAAGTTTCTACAAGGAAACAAGTCGGGTCTGTATTATCCGTAATGGTCACCATATAAGTACCCGCCAATAAAGTATCTGCAATATTAGTAGAACTGATATTCCCTGACCAGCTAAAACTGTAACCCGCTGAACCTCCAGCTATGTTAACGGAAGCTCTTCCATCCATATTTCCACAAGTTGCCTCAACCACCACGACACTCTCCAGAAGAGGTGGCTGACAACTACAATCTTTAATTACATTTAAACCATTAACTGCAACGGAGCAGCCTTCCGTGTCGGTAACCGTAACACTATAGATACCAGCTACTAATCCTGTTCTATTTTGCGGATCATTAGTACCTGGCAAGTCTGACCAATCAAAAGTATATCCTCCATTTCCACCTCTAACGTCTGTCATGATAATAGAACCATCCGGCGAACAACCTTCTGGGAGAATCGCTAGGTCCAGATCAATTTGTGGAATTTCGGAAACCGTAAAACAAGCTCCACCAGCCAAACAACCATTTAAGTCCATAACAACAATACAATATTCACCAGGGGCAAGATTACCATTTGTAACTGTATTACCCGCCAGATCTGTCATCGATATAATCGCAGGTTGTGCAAATCCCGGCTCTGTCATAATATCAAAATTTGCCATACCGTCTTCGGAGCCTACACAAGTAGTTGTAACGGGACCGTTGAAAATAACGGTAGCTTGAGGCACATTATCCGTAAGGACTACACTAGCAACGCGGGTACAACCAGTTGAACCATTGTCGGTAACTGTAACAGTGTATAACCCAGCTGGCAGGTTTGTTCTACTAGCATCCATAGATCCATCCATCCAAGCATAGCTATAATTAAAACTTCCATTCGTAACCATTACAGTAAGTGCTCCGTTGGACTGGTTACAGTCGGGTTGATTATCTACCTGAATTTCTGCGTTAAGTGGATTTGTGGTTTCAATAAAGACAGTGACCACATCTGTACAATTATTAACCGTATCGGTAACTATAACAAAACATTCACCAGCTGTTAAAGAAGTAGCGTTGTTTCCCGTTTCGCCGTTACACCAAGTATAAACCAGGCCAAAAGGACTTATTGAGGCGGTACCATTGGCCTCATTGCAGGTAGCGGGAGTAGTGGAAACAATTTCTACCATCGGACCATTTGCATTGGCCACCGAAAACATTTCAGTAATCTCAGGACAATCTGGAGAACTGTTATTTTGTATAACCACCGTATATACTCCGCTGGTCAAGTTTTCTGCAATATTAGAGTTACTAACATTAGGGGTCCAGTTATAAGAAAAGTCATTTTCATCACCTACCAAGGAAATAATGGCAGTACCATTATTCTCATTACATTCTGGTTCGATGACAATGACACTTTCGATAATTGGGATATCACAAGAATCGTTACAAATTTCAACCAAGAAAGGAGCACCCTCGGCGTCAAGAGCAGCACAAATGCCTGTACCCGCGATGATATTTAAAACTCCAGCCCCATTAATGTTGCCTAAGTTAATGACGGATAAATTAAAATAATTATCATTGTTACTATCAGAGGTCTCAGCCACCAAAGTGTGTATAGTATAGAGTCCAAGATCGTCAACTATAAACTCTGGTGTATCACTTATTGCAATAATCGTCAAATCATTGGT
>CALLPK010000069.1 GCA_938015415.1 uncultured Saprospiraceae bacterium | reverse complement strand
AAAAAAACTACTGCTAAAAAAGCAACCGCCAGAAAGCCCGCCGCTAAAAAAGCCGTAGCTAAAAAAACTACTGCTAAAAAAGTAACCGCCAGAAAGCCCGCCGCTAAAAAAGCCGTAGCTAAAAAAGCAACCGCCAGAAAGGTTACTAGAAAACCTGCTGCCAAAAAGCGAGTTACTAAAAAGTAAATCTGTTTGAATCCTAAAAAAAGCCCCGGATTTTCCGGGGCTTTTCTGTTTGTAGTATTTTAAATTAGTAAATAAAGGCCTATGTACGACAGACATTTATTGTTTTGCTTATGCTGGTTAATGATTTTCACCACCGCTTGTAAAACGACTAAACCTGCTCTAAAAAATTCCAGAACAGAACTGGCAGAGGTGATCCGCGGTAATCCTTTATTTGCAGAAAATTTTTCCGGAATTTATATTGAGTCGGTAGAAGACAAACAAATTATTTATCAACAGTTTGCCCATCATCGATTTATACCAGCTTCTAATATTAAAATTCTTACGCTGTACGCTGCTCTGGAAACACTGAATAAAAAAATTCCCAGTTTCCAATATTTGTCTCAGCGTGATACCCTTTGGATATGGGGAACTGGAGATCCTGCTTTTCTTTATGACAAAATAGTTCAAGACTCTTCTTTTACTTCTTTCGTAACATCAAGAAAGGAAAATATAATCCTTTACAGCCAGGCTAACTTTATGGACGATCGCTTTGGCGCGGGATGGGCATGGGATGATTACGCCTATTCCTACCAAGTAGAAAAATCGCCATTTCCGATCTACGGAAATCGGGTTACCTTCTTTAATCCAACGGGCAATAACCTGACTATCTTGCCAGCCTATTTTGCCAAAAATTCATTTTTGGATCCAACTTTAGGATATGGTAAAATACTTAGAGCGGAAACGGATAATCAATTTTTTCTGGCTACAGATTTAAAAAGTAGGAAATTTCAAAGGAGTCGTCCTTTTACTTACCAACCAGGTTTGATTACTCAGCTGCTAACGGATACACTTAATCGCTTTATCCAGCAGGACCTCTCTCAGCGTCCATTAGCAAAAAACAGCATTGTGGTGGAACGAAACCTCAGGGATGATCTCTACCGACAAATGATGCAGGAAAGTGACAATTTTATCGCAGAACAAATTCTACTGACTATAGGGGGTAAGCTTACGGATACCTTGAATACCCGACAGGCCATTGAGCGGATGGAAGAAACCCTTTTCCAAGAAGTGGCAACAAATATTCGCTGGGTGGATGGATCGGGCCTTTCCCGTTATAATCTGCTCACACCTCATAGCATTGGCTGGGTCTTAAGAAAACTACCGGAAACCGTACCTATCGACCGATTGCTAGACCTTTTTCCGGCAGGTGGCGTATCCGGCTCCCTAAAAGGGTGGTACGGCGGTAAAGATCGACCTTATGTATTTGCCAAGACCGGATCAATGAGTGGTGTTTACTGTTTAAGTGGTTATTTAAAAACGAAAAAAGGTCAGCTGTTGATTATCAGTTTTATGCACAATAATTTCCAGGGGAGTTCCCAAAAATATAAAGAAGCAATGACGCCCGTACTAGAATGGCTGTACGAAAATTAATCAAACTCACCACCAGAATTCTATTGTTTAAAAGTAACGGGAATTAGATACTTGACATTTACTTTATTCCCTTTATGCAGTCCGGGAATCCAATCTGGAAAACTTTTCACTATGCGCTCAGCTTCGGCTCCCATTCCGTTTCCAGGATCTTTGACTACTTCAATATCTCTGATTTTTCCGGATTTATCCACCACAAAAGATACGACCGCTCGGCCTTCTTTCTCCTCCGCCTTTGCAGCCTCTGGATATTGGATATTCTGACGAATATAATTAAACATTTTACTAGAGGCACAGGCCGCTCGTTTTTCCTTCGCCAGATCTTCACAACCAGCAAATCGTGGCATAATATCCACCTTAGTGTAAACAGTATTATCTTCTGCAGCTGTCGTAGTCCGGGCGCTATTGGAATCAGACTGACAGGAAGAGAGTAAAAAAACCAAATAAAGGGTATAACCGATTTTTTTTTTCATTCTAATAATTTTTATAAAATATTTCACAGAAATTGTTTAAGAATGTCCATAGAAAGTGATACTGGGTGCTTCATTTTTAAACAACTTCACAAAGATAACACAAAGAATCTAGCCCTCTTGACAAACTTTCCTATTTTTGTTCTAAATTTTTAAATTAATAAATATACTATGGACCAATTAGATGCGCTTAATCAGGTAGCAGAATTTCACCGAACTTTTAAACACCCCATCGAACCCGAGCCGATTATTCCGGCGCCTGGTCGATGTCAGCTGCGGGTAGAACTAATTTCGGAAGAGCTAAAAGAACTCGAACAGGCGATCGCCGATAAAGATATGGTTGAGATTGCGGATGCGCTTTGTGATATTCAATATGTTTTATCAGGTGCTGTTTTGGAATTTGGTTTAGGGAATAAATTCAGGACGCTATTCGATGAGGTACAGCGTTCTAATATGAGCAAGACCTGTACTTCGCTGGCAGAAGCAGAAGCAACCCGAGCACATTATAAGCAGACAAAAAACGTTGAAAGTTATATTGTAGAAGAAGGAGGTAAATTTCTGGTCTATCGAAGTTCAGATAATAAAACCCTGAAATCCATCAATTATTCCCCCGCTGATTTGAAATCAATCTTAGAAATGGAAAAATAAATTTTTATGATAAAAAATAAGCTTCTTGCTATCCTCTGTTTGCTGCTACTGGTCTCGCTGGCAAAAGGACAAAATAAGGCACCCACAATAGGTTTTGCCTTTAGTGGCGGCGGAGCAAAAGGGCTCGCCCACGTGGGCGTACTGAAGGTTCTCGAGGAAGAAGGTATCATTCCCGATTATATCGCCGGGACCAGTATGGGAAGTATTATCGGTGGATTATACGCGATCGGCTATTCTGCCGATCAACTGGAAAAGCTGACCAAAGAAATCATCTGGGACGATTATTTTAATGACAACCTGGATCGATCTTATCTGGCCATTGAAGAAAAATCTCAGGCGGATCGCTATCAAGTTCAGTTTCCTTTTAGTGACGGGAGGGTGCAATTACCAACGGGGTTTGTAGGTGGTCAAAAGATTGGATTATTGCTTAGCCAACTCACTGTTCCAGTTCACGGAATTAACGATTTTGACAATTTTCAAATTCCTTTCCGCGCCATTGCCACCGATCTGGTAACGGGCAAAGAAGTCGTTATCGGTAAAGGATTTCTTCCGGATGCGATCCGTGCCAGTATGGCAATTCCAACGGTTTTTCAGCCGGTGGTACTCAATAACCAACTCCTTGCCGACGGAGGACTGGTGCGTAATATCCCAGTAGCCGAGGTTTTTGAAATGGGTGCGAATATTGTCATCGCAATGGATGTAGGAGGAGATTTATACAAAAAAGATGAGTTTTCATCGGTACTTCAGGTACTCGAACAAACCGGTAGTTACCTCGGCGAACTTTCGAATCAGAACCAACGGAAACTCGCCAGTGTGGTCATCAGTCCCGATGTAAAAGATTATAGCCCGTTGTCCTTTACCGATCTTGATTCACTGATTCAGAGGGGAGAGGATGCGGCCAGACAAATGCTGCCACGATTAAAATTTTTATTAAAAAGCTATGAGAAAAAGAAGTTACGCTCCCCTAATCGGCTTGTCTCAGAGGTCGTAAAAGATACGTTTTTAATTCAAGGAGTAGATTACGACGTAGACTCGAAAAAAAGTGCAGATCTGCTCCGTAGTATTTTCAGATTTAAAACACCGAATCGGGTCAGTCTGAATGTGCTGAATGAACAGTTAAAAACCGTTTATTCTTCCCGCTTTTTCAGAAAAATTGATTATCGGCTTTTGCCAGCGGACGGAAATGGCTTTATTTTGTCCATCCGGGCGGAGGAGCAAAGCGGTAATTTTTTAAAAGCCAGTGCTAACTATGACAGCGACTACGGTGGTGGAATTTTATTGAATGCAACGTTTAGGAATACCTTATTTCGGCGATCTAAATTTTCGGTGGACTTACGTGTCTCCGAAAAACCTTCTATCCTTGCTGAATACGTCATCTACACACCTACTCGTCCCAACGTAGGTATCCGAGCCACCGGTGGATATAATTTTTTTACAGGTTTATTTTTTAATAATAACGAATTACTAAACCAATTCGACTGGAGACACGGTAGCGCTCAGTTGGATTTTTTTACGGGATTGACCTCCCGATTATCTCTGGCCATCGGTTATGGCGTAGAAGGAATTAGCCAAAACAAGAAATTTTTTGATCCCGACTCGGACGAGGTGAAATTATCTCAGCAATATGCTTTTTTCTCTCTTAATCGAGATACCTACGATCGGCTACACTTCCCCACTCGAGGTTCACTCGTTTCTTTAACCGCCCGTGGCATCACGACCGGAAAGCTCACCAGAGATAACATTAATTCAGTCACCGAAAATATTGGTCTGAGCTTTCGGGCACAAGCGGAGTTTAGTCGCAATTTTCGATTACATCAGGTATTTACTTTACGGTGGTATAATTCTCTTGGTTATCAACATTATGAAAACGGAGATAATCTCATTAATCTTTTCTTTTTAGGAAGAGCACTCCCTAACGAACCACAACATATTAATTTTCAGGGACTACGCTATATGGAACAACCTGCGGACCGCTACGCCATCTCCGGATTATCTCTACAATTGGAAGTTTTTAATAATAAATTTTTAACGGGACATGTCAATTACGGTTACTACCACAGTCCAAAATTTGATTTCTTTTCGGGCACGATGATAGATATTCAGGAACAAGAAGGTGAATTATTCGGAGTGGGACTAGAAGCAGGTTTGTTGACGGGAATTGGTCCTGCGTCTTTTTCTACGCAGTATAATATAATGGATAACCGATTTAATTTTGTATTACATCTGGGATACATTTTTTAGTAATTTCTATTAGAATTGACGTCGTACGCCCAGCAATAATCCAATGTTGATATATTGTTGTTCTAATGGATAGGTCTCCAGCGTAATTGGTTTTAGCTGATAGCGAAAGTTAGGTTCAACGAGTAATTGCAGGTTGGGACGAATTTGATAATTCAGACCGACACTTCCATAAATACTAATACCAAGGTCTTTTTCAAAAGCATTAATTCTTTGCGGATTATTAGAAGTAATAAATTCTGGTGTATCTGACTGGGATAATATTTTACCTTTTTGACGAGCATAAATATTAAAATAAGCGCCAGCATTTATACTGAAATTAAAATTCCCGGCGTCGATCTCGTAACCAAGTAATAAAGGAATATCAATAGCATGATAACGGTTATAAGTTCGCACAAAAGAAGTTCCCTTTTCTATCGTCGTAATGGTGTCAGTAGTTCCCGCTGGAACTATTTGGACAATTCGCTCATCCCCTTCTATTTCCAGATTAAATCGTTCCAGAATCCGGTTATAAACGATCCCGGTACGTAGCGCCAGTCCCCGTCGGGTAACCACGGATAATCTTACGCCGCCACTTATTCCGTAAAGCGTTGCCTCGGTATCTTCCCGTCGCTGACGGTAGGGATTGTCCTCTGCTGTTCTGGCAGTCAAGTTGCGGATGACGTATTCGGGTGCAATAAAGGCGTCTACGTAATAGTCGTATTTAATTCGTCCCCCGGCAAAGCTATAACATCCTTTGGGTCCCCACGAAAAGGGAATTTTAATGGGCGGCGCATCAAATATAGTGTGTAAATCGGGTGCATTATCCAAAAGCGTCGCTGCGTTCGAGTTTAAGAATTTAAGCTGCTGGGTGGATTTAATTTTTCCGGGTAATTCCTTTTCTACGGTATTTGCAATTGGCTGGGAATCGGTCGATTTGGTTGGTTGGATAAGGGAGGAAGCCGTTGTGTTTTGGGTTTTGGGTTTTGAGTTTTGAGTTTTGAGTTTTGAGTTTTGGGTTTTAGATTTTGGGTTCTGAGTTATTGAACTACTGGTAGCAGATCTCGTGCGCTGCTGATTTGATTTTTGGGTGGAAGCTTCCGAAAGAAGGGGCGCCCCGGTATTTTTTAATTCAACCTTTCTATTTTGATTATCAACAAAACCATCGTTTGTTGTTTCCGCTATCTCTTCAAGTCCAGTCACCGGTGCGTCAGGTATTGCTGCTGGAGCAACGGAGGTAATTGGTGCGTTTGTATCAAGACGAGTAGTTGGTTCGTTGGATTCCGTTTTCTGATTGGTAATAAAATAAAGCGTAGTAGCAGTTAAAAGGGTCAAGAGCAAGGCACCGATTCCCCATTTCCACCAGATGATTCCTTTTGGCTTTTCATCTTCTTCCCGCGCGGCATCCAGTTTATCCCATAGATTAGCGGCCAGCGGAGATTCATAGTCCTGCAGGCCATTCCGAAAATACTGATCTATGTTATGCTCCTCTCTTTTCATGCCGAATTCTTGCGTAGGGCAATAATTTTATTTTGTAACAATTTTCTGGCTTTAACCAGTTGGGACCGCGAAGTACTGGCTTCAATTCCCAATTTTTGAGCAATCTCCTGGTGGCTAAATCCTTCGATTGCGTAAAGATTGAAAACGAAACGGTAACCCTCGGGTAATTCATTAATCAAGTTTAGCAGCACCTCTTCGTTTAATTGTGCGAAAATCAATGGCTCGGTTGAATTTTCGGGTAGGGTTTCTACGCCGATCTGTTCGTTTTTAAAACTGCTTTTCTTTATATTTTTCAGCGCGTTATTGACGACAATTCTTCTGATCCATCCTTCAAAAGAGCCCTGAAAATTAAACTGATTTAAGTTGGCAAATATTTTTATGAACGCATCTTGTAACATATCTTCTGCCTCCGCCTGATGTCGGGCGTAACGCCGACAAACCGTCAACATTTTACCAGCATATTGTAGAAATAAGGCTTTCTGACAGGACTTGTCCTCCCGTATGCATCCCTCTATAAGTTCCTTCTCGGTCAACGTACTTTAGATATATTTGATTCATTTTATATATTACGTAGTAAGATAAAAAAAAGAAAGCAGCTATCCCAACTTTATGGGACAGCTACTCTTATCACAAACACGTTAATTATCTTTTATGACTCTAAAATCACCGGACAAGGAGTGAGTCGCTCCGGTATTGTCCGAAAAATTACCCGCAAAACTACCCGTCAGGGTCTCTCCTGTTTCCACTGTTTCGTTGAGAGTAATGACAACATTTACTGCTTCAATTTCAAAATTTGTACTATTCAACTCGTCATTCAGCACTAGACTATTTACCTCATAACTACCGGCACTATCTCCGATAAATCCAAAGGTTAGGGTACCAATATTATTATCGGTCATAGAAATAGTTCCTTCTTCACTACTTCCTACTGGCTCTAAATTAGCCACCGTTTCGGTGCTGAGTAATAAGCTTCGATTATTATAATTGAAATTAGTAAATTCATTGAGTCCTTCACAAGCTACCTGGTAAACCTGGACAGGAGATATATTTTGAGGAGAAGCTGTTAGGGCTATTTCCTGATTACGAGTATCAAAGGTTCTAAAAGTTAAAGCGGGAAGGCATGCACCGGAAACCAAACCTTTGAAACGACCTGTTTCGTCTAATTTTATAATCTGCCGATCAGCGACAATCACATATCCATTGGTCAATAGCTCTTGGTTACAGTCTCTGGCCTGACCATTGTAGACGGTAATACCATTACCATTCGAAAAATTCTGATCAGAAATATCGGCTTCTTCAATTCCAATGTTTAAAAGATCTGTAAATTCATTACAAGTCAGGCTATACACCCCAACTCTAACCATGGTATTAGCAGGAACTTTAAAATTATAAGCTCCTCTCGAATTAGTGTAGGTAAACCGAGTGATTCCAGTGCTAACGTTACGCAAGGCCATTAATACATCGCCTGCTGGTTCGTTATCTTTAGAAACCGTTCCCGAGATATTTATTTTTTCAGCCATATCTGCGATGGCCCAGAATCCGAATTCACTTACCTGAGCTACGTAAAATTGTCCTTCCAGAGTGGCGGTTCCTTTTTGTTTCCAGATACCTTCTATTTCATCAAATATCCAGAGTGCCACGGCAGCAGGAGAATTGATATCAGCTACGGGAATACTGATTTTAAAAATTTTATCAACTCCAATATTCAACGGGTTTCCCGAATCATCGCTCGCAGCAATCACAAGCATTCCATAGGGAATGAGGCTTTTCTCTGCTCCACCTTCATCTTCCCCGATAAAATCTCCGGGCATTTTTAAACTGAGGTTGATATCCATTAAGTCCCACGTATTAGCAAATAAGGAAGCATTGCCCGCAAAATCAGCAATTCCATCCGCTGGAATTTCAAGTACTGCACCGTCGGGAAGACTAAATGTCTCCCCGGCAGTAACAGCGAACGTTCCGATTTCTTGCTTAGGTGTTAAAATGAAATTTAAATTTATTTGTGAATTAACCGTTGCGGTTAAGGTTCGTGAGCTTTCGTAAAAATCTGTTTTGCGAACGGTAACGAATGCTTGCTCGATATTTACGGAAACATTTTCCAAAAAATATACGCCATTTATATCCGTTTCGGTTTGCCGACTACCAATATTTACCGTCGCGCCGCTTACAGGAAGACCTGATTGGTCCGTAACAATGCCCGAAAAGCCTGATTTGACGAATTGTTCCACGTCAGTGCTATCAGGGACGAAAAAATCGGCGTCTTTATAGCATCCTACTACCAGCAGAACAAGGGTTAATAAATAGATTATCTTTTTCATAAGGAACACATTTCTCACTTTTCATCTAGATCTTTTACGCTGATTATCAATTGTTTGACGTAAAATTTAGCTTTATATTACTTGTTATATATAAAGAAGACCCCGCGAGATGGAAATGTGCTGCCTGAGGAGGTGATTTTTTTTTAAAAAATTTAAAAATCTATACGAATTGGGAGTTAAAAACGATGGGAAGCGTAAAAACAAGATCATTTTCAAATCTAAAAGAGTGGTCTTTTTCTTTTGCCCTATTTAATCAACTTTGAGTAAAGCAAGGAAAACCAAAGTCATATTTAACTGTCAATCAAACCTTTAAATGATTTTTTCACGATGAAGAGAAAATTGCAGTTGCCATTGAGGTTGTCATTGCAGTTAAAAATGATACTCAATGCAACCTCAAAATGCATCGTTTTTTTTTCATTAAATTAATACCATAAGGCATTTTAAAAGACCAGATTTAGCCCTACTCTACCGTTGACATTATCGGCGGCAAAAGGCTGGAAGACATGTATAATATTATCAGTGGCGGCGAATAGTTGTACCGGGCCCACTTTGAAGGTCGTATTCAATCCGATGTTGGTGGCAGAGTCGAAGCGGTAGGCGTAGTTAACGCCAATATTGATCATTTTATGTAACTGTGCCTGGACGCCGAGCGAATAAGCTTGTCGGTTGTTGTCCCGAAAATTTTCGTTGTAAAATAATCCGTGCAAAGAATATTTATCCGTTAGCTGAAAAGCAGCACTGAGGTAAATACGGGAGGGAAGATCGCTGGAATATTCTCCATCCTCTGAAGTAAAATTAAAGAGATTGTCAAAATTGAGGGTATCGGTTGCGTTGGTCAGGTTGAGGCTGTCCCCTTGTAAGATATCCGAAAAATCTATTTTTACGCCTTCGTAAAGTTTGGTGCCTTTACTTTCATAAATCCGGGCATTGTCTTTCCAGTTTATTTTTGCCAGACCGTCAATCCAGCTTAAATTGACGGTTAGTTTTTCGATGGGTTTGAATTGTACGCCCAGGTCAAGCGCAAATCCGGTGTTGGATGAAAAGCCATTACTGAGTGATTCAAAATCAAAATTAAATCCATCCACATTATACTGTAAGATACCCGTACTATTTAATTGATAGTCGGTCGTGATGGTGGTTTGATAATATTCGTCGGAGGTTTCAATAAACGCTTCTTTTTTGGTGGTCATGGTATTTCCAATCCCCAAAAGAATTTTAGGCCGTACCGATAAATTTATCTTATTGTTTAGCTGATAGGACAATCCCAGGGCGATTGAGTGGTAGATATCTTGTTGTAAATCGGGGCCAATGTTGACTTTTTCACCAATATATTGTGCATTTCCTTCCCCAACCAATTTGACATAAGTGTCTGGATAAAGAAAAGAACTGTGGTACCTAACTTCGTGATTTAATTGGATGCCTATTTTTCCTTTCCGTAAAAAAAATCCTACCGTTTCTATTTCCAGATTAGTAGCTAATTCGTTTTCCGGGCTGAGCTGCGCAATCCAGTTGCCAAAATCAACGTCCAGACCTCCATTGGGATTATCCCGAAAGATGTCATTAAAATTTCCACTACTGTGATACAAATTAAATCCTACATTTGGTAATCCGATCACCAGATTACTTTCAGGAAGTAAAGACGGATTGGTCCGGGAAGCGGCAAGGTTATCAGGTATAAAATGCAGGGATAGTTCGTCCTGCGCCGTGCTACTAAAAATCGATAGCAATAGATATATCGTTAGTAATAAGTATTTTTTCATGTTATTTCCTGGTTAATGTAAGAGAGAATGGGAATAGGAATTTGTTGGATGAAACTCCTGTTTTTTGTTTAGTAATATTCCAGATATCCAGGTTGACCATTATAATTCTAATTCCTATTCTAACGAGTCACTCCTACTTTTAGTCCCATGCCGATTTTTACGTTTTGATCCGCCGTAATTCGAACGGAACGCATTCCAGTCTCGGGCGTAGAAAAACGAGCGCGTAAAAATAGATTGCGTGCTTCTTTGATCTTTTCAAAACGGTCTTCGGTTACTCTGGCAAAAGCCTCTTCAGTTGTTTGCTCTATCGTATTTCCATCAGCATCTACGGTGGCCGCTACAACTACCGGAGTTATATCGGTAAAAAGAGAATCAATAATTCGTTCGTTTTCGTCCGCAAAAAATAATTGCAAATCAATATTTAGGGGAATGTTATTTTCAGAAAATAATTTAAATTCTGCGTAATCTATTTCACCATATTCTTCAAAATCCACATCAAAATCAAAGCGTTCTACTTTGATTGTATCGAATACATTATAATTGGACACCGCTCCAAAAACAGGCAATACAACTTCGACCTGAACAGACAGGAAACTGGAATCGGTCAAAAAGCCACGGATGGCGGTATTCCCATCCGGATTGGTTATTCCATCAATATCATAATCTACCGCTTTGGGTACCGCTTCCAGCAGATCTGCCAGATTTGAATTTTCGTTATTAAAAGAAAAATTAGTTTCCTTGACCGTTCCAATTTCATTGGATAATGGGTAGGCAAAATCAATTCCTGCCTCAATAAAAGGACTCGACAGTGGAAATATTTCATCGTTGACCGAAATAACGTTCAACACATTGATCGAAGAACGCACAGGAAAGCCAAAAGAGTTTTTAACCGCAAAATTAATCGTCGGATCTTCAAAGCGCAGCGTTCCTTCTGTCCAGTTTTCAAAGAAATCTATTTCGATGGTATCCCGATCAAACTCTAGAACCTGATTGCCCAGATATCCCTGAACAAAAGAGGCCGTAACGTCATTAAAAATCACAAAAAATCCTGAGAGGGTGTCTGAGAATCCACTTGTTTCGCGGAAAGCACTATATTCTACGTAGATGGAATCTTCTGGTACATTGAGGGTAAATCCCGCTAAATCCAGAGGCGTTAATAACGCTCCTGCAACGGGTAGCGTCCCGCTATAGGAAGAGGTGTTAAGGGTATGAGAAAAAATTTCGCCGTCTTTAGTCAATGAAGGAATAGCAACGGTCACCGTAATGTCTTCTTCGTGTTCAGAGGTAAATCCGTAGCGAAAACCACCCGTTTTTAAAATCGCATAATCCAGAGTCACCCCATTAGGTGCCACAAACGGCAGTGCAGAGACGGTATCCATTAGCGGAATGGGAATATTGTCAATAATACTAAGTACCGCAAAAATATCTTCACTCCCACTCGCTGTAAAATCACCAAAATATCGCAGGATCGCCTGACCATTTTCACCATAAGACACACTGGAATTTTCGTCAAAATTATCCAGTACTTCTCCCATGGCAAATTCGGTGGAGAATAACGGAATGGCATATTCAGCGTCAATACCGCTTGCGTCCAGATCGTCTAGTTTATCCAGTTTTTGACATCCGGATATAAAAAACGTACCAACGATCAAGGTCAGAACAAAAAGTATATTTATTTTCATTGTTTTTAATTTCGCCAGTTGAAACTGCTTTACGAGTTGCAATAGTATCCAAAATTAAGGGTATTTATATTAAATTAACACTTATTAACGGGCGAAGCGTCTGATAAACGCCAGTTGATGAGATTTGACAAATTTTGAGTTATACGCTCTAAGGAATCCAAATACTAATTTCACGTTGAATCTTTGAATTTTGAGATTGTACACTAATAATATAGTAGCACTGATTTAAAAAAAAAGTGATTACCCCCACAAGTATTGTTATTTTTTTTATCTTTAGGGGAAATTAACCAAATGGCCTGTTATTCTAATATCAGGTAAAAAAAACAGGCCTTAAAAACAACACTTATGGTCAAGAAGATTCCCTTAAAAAATTCAGATGAAAACGTTTTATTAGACGAAAAAGTACTCAAGGCACTTTCCAAAGAGCCAAGATTAAAAAAGATGAACTTCATCGAAAATCTCCGTCGTCATTCCAGCGGCTGTGCCGTTTTTCAAAAAGTTACTTCTAACAAGAAAAACAAAACGTACAAAACGGAAACGATCTACCTCCACCGACTTGTCGGCGAGAAATTTCTTGGAAAACACAAGAATAAGCTTCACAATCTGGTCGGAGCGAAAAATGGCAACAAGCTGGATTGCCGTTTAGAAAATTTAGAATGGCGCTCCCGCGCTACCGCCAGCCGAACTCGTAAAACCACCAGTAAGACTGGTTATACCGGTGTTTACGAAGAAAACGGAAAATTTCGGGCGGTGATTTCTATCGACCAACAAACCACTCATATTGGTGTTTACGCTACCGCCGAGGAAGCGGCCATGGCTTACAATAAACGGTCGCGCGAACTGTTCGGCGATTCCGGAAAACTAAATCTTATCAGAAAGAAATAGTGCTAAAGTATAAAAAGTACTAAAAATAAAAATCCCGGAATTTATCTGAAGATAAAATCCGGGATTTCTTTGTGTTTTTGTTTCGAGTCTCATTTTTGTTTCGAGTCTCTTTTAAATTTTCTTTAATTCCGCATTTATTTAGTCATCACGCTTCCTACGGGCGCGCTCTTCCTGCATAAATTCGGAAGGAAAATTTAACGTTCCTCTCATTTTTGTTTCGAGTCTCTTTTAAATTTTCTTTAATTCCGTATTTATTTAGTCATCGCGCTTCCTGCGGGCGCTCTCTTCCCTCATAAATTCGGAAGGAAAATTTAACGTTCCTCTCAACGGGAGATTTTTGTTTTCCATTCCTTATAACTCTACGGTTTCTGCCAGCTTGGGAATATTTACCGATTTGAATCCTTTCTTTCCCAGATATTTTACCAATGCTTCTTGGCGATCAATTTCTCCGTGTACTAAAAATATTTTCTTGATTTTCTTTTTCTGATTTTTAATAAAATCATAAATCTCTCCCCGATCAGCGTGCGCGGAGAAAGAATCCATAATTTCCACATCCATCAAAACGGGTTTCCATTCTCCAAATAATTTCAGTTTTTCAATCCCGTTCCGCAACATTCCGCCTGGTGTATCCGGCGAACAGTATCCCACAATCAACAAGGTATTTTTGGGATTATCCATATTATTAAATAAATGGTGTCTGACCCGTCCCGCGTTCATCATCCCCGAAGAACTGATGATGATGGCCGGATCCTTGGTATCATTCAGCGACTTGGATACTTCCACTTGTCTTACGTAAGTCAGTGTATTAAAACCAAATGGATTATCGTCGATCAACATATATTCGTTCAGATCATTATCGTAACATTCTGGATGTGAACCAAAAATGGCCGTCGCATTTACCGCCAGCGGGCTATCTACGTATACAGGAATTTTGGGCAATTTACCGGCTGTTTCCATTTGATCCAGCATGTAAACAATCTCTTGCGTTCTTCCTACACTAAAAGCGGGAATGATCAGTTTACCTTTTTTCTCGACGCAAGTTTTTTTGATAATGGAAAGAAATTTTTCTATCTCGGCGGGTTTACCTTCGTGGTCTTTGTCCCCGTAGGTAGATTCACAGATCAGGTAATCCAGTTCTGGCATCGGTTTGGGATCCCGTAAGATGGGTCGATTGGGTCGGCCGATATCTCCCGAAAATCCGAAGTAAGTTTCTTTGCCGTCTTGCATGATCTTTAGAGTAACACTCGCACTTCCCAGGATGTGTCCGGCGTCGCGAAACAAGACGGATACTTCCTCATTAATTTGGTACCAGCGGTCGTAGCTATTGCTCACAAATTGTCCCATCGCCTGTGGTACGTCATCGCTCGTGTAAAGCGGTTTACGCATTGGCTTGCGGGATCTTTTTCTTTTCCTTAATTGTCTTTTATTAAAATATTCCGCATCCCGCTCCTGAATTTTTGCACTGTCCAGCAACATGAGGGCACACAAACTCCGCGTAGCATGCGTACAGATAATATCTCCGGAAAAACCGTCCTTGACCAGTTTGGGAATCCGCCCACAGTGGTCGATATGCGCGTGCGAAAGAATCATACAATCTATCTCGGCGGGCTTAAAATACCAAGTGGCATTAAAACTTGCCATATCTTTTCTTCTTCCCTGATACAGACCACAGTCCATTAATATGGTATATCCCGAATCAAGGGTAAGTAAATGCGCACTTCCGGTCACCTGCCGAGCTGCACCGCAGAACTGAATTTTCATATTTTTAAATTTGATTAGGCGGGAAAGATACGGAAAAAATTAAAATGTTTGGGGGGCCGGTTGGCTATTGGCTGGATAGTCAGTTGGCTAACATCTTACGTATGAAAAGTGTCAACTATATAACCAGCCAGCAATCCCTTTTTGAAGAATACCGCGCTGATACATTTTATGGTACCATCAATTTATTCAGATCCATGATGGGTTGCTCGGCGGCTCTTAGATCATCGATGGATATTTTGTATTGCGTTTTCTGTTGCTTATTGTTGATCAAGAGCCTTTTAGCGGTATACCCATTTCCTTCACGAATCGTCCATATTCCAAATAATATACTTCTTCCACCCTTTACCTGATCAAACTCGATGCAGTAAGTTATGTTTTCAGCGATCGTATCAAGCGGGGTAATATTTCCGCTGCTTAGCGATAGCGTAAAATCCTGATTAAGTTGAACAGTCGTAGTATAACGATCAAATCCATCCAGCGCACAAATACATCCTGAGCAATAAAACAAAAAAAGTAAACACGCTGTGTAAATTAGTTTATTCATCGCATAAATATTGAGCGAATGCTGCAGGTGGGTCAGTGTTTAAAGACTTCGCCTTTTCCAATTTTATTGTTAAAAACTATTCACCAATCAGCTTCAGTTGTTCCATTCTTTTTAGAATATCATTGGAAAAGGTATCTTTCCACGCTACTTGTATATCTTGAATTTTTATCATACTTCGCTTTTCAGGATTCCAGGTGTCAGAATAGGCATAAATGTACCAGTTGTCAATAATGGGTAAAACATGATCCAAATCATCCGGGTTATATAACTCACTTAATGGATCAACTTGAACATATAAATATCCCATTTCAATTTTTCCTATATCTTTGATAAATTGCAATCCCTTATAATTGTCAATTTCAAAAGGTGAAAGAGATTCGTAAAAATTGTATTTACTGGATTTTTCCCATGGAATTGGTGTTGTTTGTCTTAACTTTATAGAATCTCCAATTGAAAAAACCTTTATACCGAGAACCCTGTCCGTGTGCAAGGTATGTAACGTTATAATTTCATTCAATCCATCCTCCGGGCTCGAAAACTTTAATTTTTGACTGTAGAAAGTTTCACTTAATTCGTAGGTAACCTGGTCTCCGTTGGACATTACTATTGATATTATTAATACCATTGGTTTTATTAATCATATTTATTTTTCAAAAAATCATTGGTGTGGTGGCTCCGGCAGGGTCTTTAATTTTTTGGTGAATTCTTTCATCTTTTTTCTATTTGTATCTATTTGCTCTTTGCTCATTATAGGATATGGCTTAGAGAAATCTACCTGTTTATGCAATTGGCCGAAAGACCACCAGTAATCTGATATGACCGATTTCCCTTTTTTCCTTGTAAAGCTAAAATAATGCGTCGTCAGATTTAAACCTCGAAATTGTTCAATACAAATTATCAAATTTCCGCTGTTAACATTAATCATCGGCCAACAAAAATATAGATCTATTTCTTTAGCGTTTATTATATCTTCAGGAGGCTCATTTACGCTAAGGTTGAGATCAGAAATTTGAAAATTAAGGAAGGGTTTTATGAAAATGTCCTCTATTATCACAGCATTAGATAAATGATTACCAGGAACCCTAATTTCGTGTAACAACCTATATTGATAAGGATTTGAGGCATTGATTAAGAAAATAGAATCCAGACATGTTTGGGCAATTGGTTTAAATTCCTCTGGCGTCAGGTAGCAATAAGTAAGCTTACCATCATCTGTTTGTCCAGTTGATTTTAAGGCTAAAGAGATCAAAATTATTAGGAAGGTAAATTTTTTCATTCGCTGGTTACAATTCTGTCCTTGCTTACTCGGGGGAAGCTACTAAAATCCCTCTCGTTCTCACTTCTCCAATGATTTATTCCCTTGAGAATACATCTCTTTGTTCATTTGTTCGAGTGTCATTAGGATTTTTCATAAAAAATTAATTTTACAATGTGTTTTTTGAATGACATAACAATATTACACAAAAAAACAACCAGCAAATTACTTATAGTAATAAATAAAATAAAAATTAATTCATTCTAATTACTGCTTCACCTTTATCCCCCCATAATCCAGGCGGGCCTTGATCACTTTTCCCTGATTTCTATCTCCGACAAATCCCTTTACTTCCCGGTCGTTTCCATCCTTTATTTCTTTGACTACGGTAAATTCAGAGGGATAGCGGATGTTCGCGTAGCGCGAGGAGGCATCCAGTTGGTAGTGTGTTCCTTCCTGCACTTCAATTTTATAATCGGTGTAACGTCCCCGAATTTCGAGGGCCGTGAACGCCCGGTCCAGCATCTCTACCGACGCGCTGCCGTACTCCAAATCAAAGTCGGCCCAGTCTTTTAAATGGGTGACGGTATAGTCGCTGTACTTGGCCGAAGCCCGTACCGAATTAGCCAATTTGATATGTACATCGTCGTATTTTCCGATATTGTGATAATCCTTTACCACGCCCAGGTGATAGTGATCATATTTCGTTTCCGAGCGCAAGTCCTGCGCTTCGTCGATCGTGATCGTAGAGTATTTGCTGAGGATATCAATATCCGTGACGGTTCCAATTTTCACTTTGCTGTACTTTACTTCCATTCCCAGCTTATGGGCACCCACCAGATTTGCATTTCCATAACCAAGCATTAATCGAACATCATTGTCGATTTCCTCCATCTGAATATTTCCGTATTTTATTTCCAGATTGACGGAACCTTGCAAAGCCGCTACATAGCTATCACCATATTTATTGAATAAATCCAGTTGATTTGTTTTAGACATATAAACTTCATAGTTGATTTTATAACTATCATTTGAGTCCCCACTCCACCAGGAACTCCAACCACTTTTGGAAGCGATTTCGGTGGTAGCGCTCACAAAATTACGACTGCTGTTAAAGTCTACTGTAATTCTTTCAAAAACGTCCTTTGCCCGATCTTCGCTGTGGGCATCCACGGTGATGACCACTTCGACTTTTACCTCGTTGTTTTCCCACGTTTTGATTTCCACTTTTCCATAACGGTTACTAATCTTTACAGTTCCATCGGCTGTGATGGGAAATTGTTTATTGATTGTTTTAGAAAATTCTTTTTTTACACAAGGTTTTTGACACCGATCCAGGGTATCGCGTACCGCAATACCATTTGCCTGACCCGACCAACTTGCCATCATCAGGCAAATAAGGAAGGTGAGTGATTTATATGTTTGTTTCATCAGAATTATTTTTATTTGTTTGACTTTTTTTATTCTCTAAGTTTTCTAATACCTTTTCTAAAATAGCTGCTTTTGCCTGATAACTATCGATCATTGCGTTGATGACCTGCTCTTCACTTCCGGCGGGTACTGATTTCAGTTCTTCCGTAAGTTCCTTGAGGTGCTGATCTATCTGTGCGAGGTCGGGCGCAATATTTTTTCGTTCGTTGTATTGCACCAGTTGTGCTTCTTTGTTTTTTATTTCGGTTTCGTAATAGGTTTTCATATCTTCCACTTCCCGAAAGACTTCGTTGTCGGAAGCTAGATTATTCTGCGCGCTATTTCCAATGCTGAGTTGGCGACCGATGATGGCTCCCACGCCCAGTAACAAGACCACGGACGCGGCCATCGTCATCACCCGCCAAAGGCTGATGCGTCGGCTTGTTTTAGTAACCGTATGCTGCGTGCTCAGTTCTTTGTCAATCGCAGCCCATACTTTCAGGCTGGGAACCGCATCGTCGAATGCCTCCCGGTTGTCCCGAATGTAATCTTCTAATTGATCTTTCATATTTTGGCTTGTTAGCTTGTTAGCTGGTCGCTGATTGGCTTCCCTCTAACGTAAGTAGTATTTTTTTTGTTATAAATTGCCACAAAGACACTAAGTCACTAAGGATTTTTCCGAAAGGAAAAACGCAATTTCTTTGTGACTTTGTGGCTAGATTATTCCTAATTAATTTCTGCCACTCCTTCTTTCAACATCCTGCCTTCCTCACGCAAGCAGGTTCAACAATCGAAGCGCCTCAACAATTCAACATTTCAACGTCCCGAACATTTCAACATCTCCCTCAACTTTTTCTTCGCCCGGCTGTACTGTGACTTGGAGGTCGCTTCGCTTACTTCTAGTATTTCGGCAATCTCCTTGTGATCGTATCCTTCCAGGGTATATAAGTTAAAAACCATGCGGTAACCGTCCGGCAGTTGACTAATTGCGCATTTAATGTCCTTTACTTTCAATGGAAGATCTACGCTTTCTTCCTCCGTTTCGTCCCAACGATCATCGTATTGATTTTCTAGTGTTACTACCTCTAACCGTCTTTTCTTTAAAAAGTTAATACAATTATTAATAACGATCCGCTTTATCCACGCCCCGATGGAAGATTGAAAGCGAAATGTGTTGATTTTACCATAAATATCTACGAAAGAATTTTGCAGTAAATCCTCCGCATCCATGTCGTTTCGCAACATCCGCAGACAGATATTATACATTGCCTTAGAGTATAGCCGATACAACTCAAACTGAGCCTGACGGTCTCCCTTCATGCAATTTTCAACAATTTCTCTATGTACTTCCTGGTATTCCAATTCCGTTTCGTATAAGGTGTTCTAGTATAAAGACCGGAAATTACTAAAAGGGTTGCATTGTTTTGATAAAGGGTAAAAATATAATTGCCACAAAGGCACAAAGTTTTTTTCTTGAAAAACCAAAAAAAACCGGATAAAAGCAACAGTTGCTCTTATCCGGGTTCGGATTTTTTCGGTGTAAACCGGATAGGTTAAATCGTGGTTCTACGAAATAATAAGAGTTTCAATAGCTGCTATTAACGACCAGCTACCCTAACCATCTCCGTCACGATCTTCCCTCCTTTCAATTCCAAAGACAAAATATAATTGCCTGCCGGAAAATCAACTACCGAGATTTCCAAACTTGACTGACCATTACTGGGCAAATCCATCTCCACCAGCATCTGTCCACTAAAATCATATAACTTCGCGCCTTGAATGGGGCGGTCCGCGCTTGAGGTAATCTGTAAAATATCCGTGGCTGGATTGGGGAATATCTTTATATCCAGTAACGAAAGATCCAGCTCCGTCTCGGTGCTCGTCACAAGGTCCTCACAATTAGCGGTGCCGAAGCAGCCGTGCTCGTTAACGCGCATAAACCACGCATTAAGGTAGCCACCTTCGCCCTCGGTCATTCCCATCAATAATAAGTCTCCATTATCCAATTCTACTAAATTTCGAATAAATCTAAAATCGTCCAGGGTCGGATAATCTGGATGGTAATATTGTTTGGTCCAAATAGTATCTCCCTGATTATCAAACTTAGTTACTACGCCGTATCGCTCCACGGGTATATTGTTATCACTATGACTTCCGGTTACAAAAAAATAATCTCCATTGCCTGCAACTACACCGCCTCGCTCAAATTGCTGCGAATTCGGATATTTGATATATTTATGGAAAAGAAAATTACCGTCCGCGTCGTACCAGTCCATTCGGACCGGAGCCCAGTTGTAGATACTGCTAAATTCAGAATCATTAAATTTGTCTACTTCGTATAGTTGGAGGAGGTTGCCGTTGGAGAGTTCGGCTACATTGGCTATAACTGCTCCACCACGAAGTTTTTCCATTCCCAGTACCTCCCAAACAATATTACCAAGATCGTTAATTTTCATTAACTGGCTTCGTACGAAACCTACTCCAAATTGTTGTTTTAGAGTAGCAGACAGTAACAGTTGATTATCGGATGATGCAATAGCCTGGCTGGGATACGATACATATCCTGTACTATTATAGTTTCTAGACCATAACTCTTGACCTAATGTATCTATCTTTTTGAGATTAATCCGACGATGGTAAGGTTCTGTTCTTTCACTTACAGAAGTTATATAAAGATGATTATATACAGTAACCATATCATTCGGAAAAGAAAAATCTAAATCTGTTTGAAAATTATTTCGCCAGATAATTTGATTTGTAATATTCAATTTTATTATCTGTAAATCGTTTTGAATTATTTTTGTTTTACCATAAAAATAATTAAACCCATCAAAATGTGTAAATGAATTTTGTGGCAATAAAAAAGCAGGAATTTCAAAATCTAAACGACTGTTTCCCTCCGAATCAATCGTAATTATTGTTGACGTATCTCCGGGAGGATAAATTACAGGAATATATCCTCGATTATTTACAGTATTTAAAAAAATTCCCGAGACGTTTAAATTTCTATCTCCAAGGTTGAATAATTTATGGCCGTATATCTGACCGTAGAGACCTTTTGAGAAAATGAAAATTAAAAAAACAAGATAAATACGCATAATCATATAATTGATTTTAAGCTAATTGATATTCTCAAAGCTGCTAACTTCATAGTAAATTATTGTTGAAGCAGTCTTAATTCTCAATAACAATCTTTTGAGTAACTAGTTTTCCATTTTCAAGTTGAAGCTGAACTAAATAAATACCTCCACTTATTCCTATAGTTTCTATTCTGGTAGATTTATAATTTCCTACTTTCAAAATGGTGCTTTTCCCATAAATATCCGTTAAAATTATTCGCATGATAGCTTCAGATTCACTCTCTACTTGAATATAATCTCTGGCTGGATTTGGAAAAACCCTGATAGTTTGGTCAGCCGATGTCTTTAAGATTTGACCGCCTTCTTTTTCTTTAGCTGCTGCTATTTCAATATATTTCTCTAATTCGGGAATCGCCGTAGTAAGTTCCTCTCCCGTTAGTATAAACAGAAGGGTACGGGCATATCCACTGGACGGTTTGTAAGATGAGCCGATGTCCCGCAGGTTATCTAAATCTTCTTCGGTAATTTCGTTTTCCGTTCCCTGCGCTTTAGTCGTAAGATATTTTAGATTAATTTCCTGGGTATTTTTAAAAGCCGCCTGGTTGCTGTTTGTATTTGGTAACGCTGCCAGGCGATTGGCCGCTTCTGTAAGATCCTTTTTTTCTAAACTTAATCCATAATATCTGGTTTTCCATTTCCATTCGTTGAGTGGAGCTAAAATATTTTCTGCAAAATCGTAATCCTTTTGCTTACTTGCGATAAATAATGCAAAGTTGATCCATTGTTCAAATTGCTGTTCTTTATTTAACAAAGCGGGAGAAGGAGTGCTTACACTTTCAACTCTGGTAAAAGGATTCTCTCCACCGTTGGCGATTATCTGATTTCTATAAAGTTCTATCTTGTCTAAAACACAGGATTTACAAACAAGATCGGCATCAAAATTATCTAAATCTACTTGTCCACCGTTACCGTTACCGTTACCGGGGTCGATAAAATTGAAAGGGCCAATTCCATCGGCACAATCATTCCGAATTTGATCAGCCTCAAACCTCGAAACATTACTTAAACTATTAGGCTCCTGCTCATCGCAAGCATTAGTATTTTTATAAAAATACGTAAAATTGTTACTATTCAGCGAAGCAATATCAGGACTGGCTCCCGCATCGTCATTAAAGCAATTAGCCGCTGATAAACTGGCCGATCCCATATTGGGCAGCGTAGCGAAAAAAGCTATATTTTTAGCTAAAACCTCCGGGCTATTATAATCGTTTTCTAAGAATCGAGTATTCGTATTTACACCAGCCAAGACATTGTCAACTACTTCATTATCGACGAATGTATTACATTGAATTTGATTAAACATACTCCCACTCCCCATTACTTCCAGACCTCTGTTGTTGCTGTCAAAAGAATTATTAGCGACCGTAAAACGACCTTCACCACGTATTTGAACAGCATTTTCCCGGATATCCTCGAATGTATTATTGAGTATTGATAATCCAGAAGTAGCTCCTCCTCCCATTGAAAAAATACCTTTGTCCAAATTTCTAAAAGTATTCTGACTACCTGAAACTGACCGACCAATCATCACATTTGACGACATTGAATTTGTCGCACCAGTAAGGATTCCTATTCTTCCTCCATCAAAAGTATTACCAGAACTAACATTTAGAGGTGAATCAAAAGCGGAAATTCCAATATCATTATCTTCGAAGTTACAACTAACTATACGTGAAGTCCCCGACCCGCCCACTAAAGAGATTCCGGTATCATTATCTTTAAACAGTGCCGAAGCAAAAAAGCTGGAACTATTGTCATTATAAGAAGTGTGTATTCCTATATTATTATCTATAAAAGACGCACCATTTACGATCCCGATGGGAGCTATGCCATCGGCAACAATTCCAGATCCATAACCAAGTAAAAGGCCTGTATCTGCATTCTTTATCACTGTATTATTTGATAAATGCACTATATTAAGTAATGGATCGTAAGGAGTAGCAATACCTCTCCATTTAGCGTCTCCTATTGCTTGTGGACATATATCAAAAGTAGCGTTATCGGCGATCAATCTTCCTCCATCCCTTACAATGATTCCGGTGCCAGGCGCAAAAAATATCGTTCGATTATTGACGGTTAAAGTAGCACCATTTTGCACAGTAATATTGTTACCAATCACCACGTTTTCAGGAAGATCCCATATAAAATCCTGACTAATTGGAAATGAGTTACCAGATGCTGCTAGTACCGTTTCTTCTCCACATTGTGTAGGAAAATAAGGATTGTATTCGATAATTGCTGTCCCAAATGCCAATGGAGGAAATTGATCTACTGGATAGCACCAAATACTCCCTGTTTCCGCGAAGCAAATAGCGCGCTCTATATCCTCTCTGGTATGCATGAAATTTCCCCAACCCCAAGGAGCGCTAGCAGTTCCACCAAGACAATTTTCATCGCTTGCAGCATAGAAAGATCCATCTGTAGGTCCTGTAAAAACAAAAGGATTATCTCTTTGATTACTTAAACTATATTCGTGTGATCCAAAGACGTCTTCCAGTATATATTTTCCTTCTCCATATAATCTGGATTCTTCTATTTGAGTTCCAGGAGGATTTATAATATTATCAAGACGAGTCGTGTTAACATAAGGCTCTTCATTATCTTGTACCCGCGTATAGAGAATGTGATTTTGTGGATCATCTAGATAAAAATCTTTACATCCGTCACAAGGATTAGGTGCATCTCTAATACATTCTCCCCCTTCTAAATTCATTTCCACCGCATGCGTACGATCATCAATAAATACGTTAGGATTATTCGTCAAGTTATGTAAGACAGTGGAATACTTTTTCAAAGGTCCATGAAAAATAGTCACCGCACCTTTTAAAGTATAAGTATTCCTATCCACTACAAACATAGCACCTTCGTAGTCATTTTCATGGCTATCACCGGGTCGTGAACCTGGGGGGTTACAACAAAAACCCCCGCCAGCCCAGTCCCGCGGATGATAAAATCCATAGGCGATCACCCAGTAATTTTCCGTCCATACAACCGAATAATAAACATAGGGATCTAATGCATCAATATCTTCTGTATCTCCCGACGAATAATCTTCCAAGTTTATCCAATTATTTCCAGTACTTAAATCTTCCTGACTAGTGACATTGTCTAAGTCAACATCATAAAAAACTGAAGTTAATAAATCTGCTCTTCCTTCTACCGAGCGACTACTAACCATATCCGTCATATGATAGATATTGGGAGCAAAATACTCCGCGATTATTCTATTAGCCGCTTCAATACATTCGAGATTATCAGGTGTTTCACTCGGCAACCCGGTAGAAGCATCGGTGACTATATTAGGACATTGCCCTAGAAGTGAAAAAGAAAGAAAGAAAGGAAAATTTTCATGGTGAGAGATTTTAAGATTAAAAGAACAATAAAACGTCACTGTAATGTATAAAACATTATTAATAAAACAAAACAATAATATGTTTTTAACAAAAAATAGTGTTAAAATATTAGAAGGAAGTGTTCAACAAACTGTGTTTATTTTAATCGTATATTTTAAATATTTTCTTCATATATTGTAGTTAATCAATAATTAATTAATCGGTCACGCGATACGAAATGTGACCAGATTTTACGTGACCTACTTTATTGAACAATACCCACCAGAATCGTAACTTGTTTCTTTTTCAAAAAATTACTTTAATGAAAACGTCTACAAAACAAAAACCCAGATAAGTGAAAGAGGGGTTTTACTAAATAATAGGCGTTTTATCTGCTCGCTCGACATTCGCTAATTATTGCTGTACCACCTTAATCTCCAAACGGCGATTTTCTGCGTGCTGCGTTTCGCTGCATTTCACCTCGTCTTTACATTCGTTCAGTAATTGATTTTCCCCATTTCCAACGGCAGTAATTCGATTGGCAGCGATTCCTCTAACCACCAGATATTGTTTAGCCGAAGCGGCGCGCTGATTGGACAGTCGTTCGTTGTAACGATTTGATCCCCGCGAATCGGTATGCGCACTTAATTCAATTTTCATGGTTGGATTTTGCGAAAGCATATTCAAAATTTCATCCAGTTCTGCGACGGCACCTTTACGGACCCCGGATTTACTAAAATCATAATCAATATTTTGAATCCGGATGACGGTACCCACTTCCATCGGAACGCCTCCGTAGTGAATTGCTTTAGCGGAATTTAAGGATAAATCCGTTGGAGCCGCAGCCGTTTCAGCGGGCGTTAGTTTTTGTACCACCCCACTGTAATCGGGGTGAATTCCCCGAAAGGAATAATCGGTATCCGTCATCAGACAATGTGTATAATTTCCGGCACCGTCGGCTTGGATGACGGCTTCCGAACCATCGCTTTCGTTCCGGATATATAGCATCGCATCGGCGATCGGTGCTTCCGTTGCCTGATCACGGATCGTTCCCGTAATCGTAGAACAAGCGACTTTTTCGAGACGCACTTTTATCGGTACGGTCTTTTTATAGCCAATGGTTGAGTAAGCAATTTCCTGGCTTGCGTAGCCCGGCTTGCTGATAAACAATACATATTCTCTTTCCCCAAAAAACTGGTAACTGGTTTCTCCCATTTCATCCGAACGGCCGTCTGCTACGCCAAAAGCACTGGCCGCTTTCGGTATCATTTTGAAAATATAGATTCCTTTTTGGTCCTTTACAGGAGACAAAACCCCTTCGTATAATTCGGCCCGGTTATCAAAATATCCATCGGCTGTTTTTTCAAAAATTCTAATTTCGGCTCCTTCGATTGGATTATCGGTTCCTTTTTCGGTCATGGAAATTCCGGCGGGTAACATTCCCGGAACGGTCTTACCCCAAATTCCTTCGGGTGCTTCGAACATATAAATATCGTCGTTTCCTTTGCCCGAGGCACGTTTGGAAGTAAAGAAACCTTTGATTCCTTCCGGATTTAAAATCAAGCCCAGATCGTCCGCTTCGGTGTTGAATGGTTCACCCAAATTTACTACCGTTCCCGAAGGTCCTTCGTCAAAATTAACCATATAAATATCCAGTCCTCCGGCTCCGTTAAAGCCATTACTGGAAAAGAATAAATTTCCACTATTGTGAATAAAAGGATATACTTCGTTTTTGGGCGTATTGACTTCTGGTCCCAAATTAATGGGTTTAGACCACGTAATTCCTTTTCTTTCTACCATCCAGATATCCGTACCACCCATGCCGCCCGGCATATCGGAAGCAAAATACAGTCTTTGCCCATCCGTAGAAATACTGGGATGAAAATTAGAATAAGCATCGGAATTAAAGGAAAGTTCTTTGACCGAATTCCAGTCATTATTGGTTCGGGAGGCCTCGTATATTTTCAGGCTGCTGCCTTTGGCACCCTTTTTTGGTTTTTTACGGGTAAAATAAATCTGCTGACCATCCCGGCTAAAAGTCACGGGTCCTTCGTGTGCCTGTCCGTCAATTCTCAAAAAGAAATCTTCTGATTTGATGGGGAGCCCTTTTTCGTCCCGGTCTGCGTAAAATAATTCAAAATAGTTTTTACCACCCGCCTGATCTGCCTTGCGGGAAGTTGCGTAGACAATTCCATTTTGATAAAAAGTAGGAGAAAATTCCAGATCGGAAGAATTAATGGATCCGGCGTTGATGAGTTGTATCTTGTTCCCTTTTTCGTAGAGCTTTTTAGCCGCCTTGGACTTAGAACTTTGTTGGGCAAATGTGGAGGAAATTCCCACGAAAAGGCATAAAAAAAGGATGAGTGATTTCTTCATTTTTTATTTTGTTGTTCCCGGTGTGTTGATGATATACTATGTTAGACTGATAAATGCATAAAAGGTTTAAAGAGAAGCTATTATCTTCGCTTTAAAGGGTATGAATACCAAAGCCACGAGTTACGCAAAATTAAGCATAACTCGTGGCTTGTAGATTACTTACCAAACGTTGGCAAATATATTTTTCGTATAAAATTTATACTTTAAAATTTTGTAAAATAAAATAAACTGCCACGAAGACACAAAGGATTTTTCCTTCGGAAAATCATAATTTCTTTGTGGCTATAAATTTACTCTTTAGGACTTCTAAACTTTTCTAGAAGAATCTAGGATTGATAATATCTTCCGGCATTCCACCAAAATTATATCTTACGATCGCTTCGATACTTCCGCTATTGGCTTGCTTTAATCCACTCATCGTGATATCATAAGAGAAGCCGAGCATTAAATTTTGCGTCAGATAAGCAGAAGCCAGTAAATCAATAGATTCGCCCGCACTATCGTCATCGCCCCCCAATCGGTACGAAGCTCCAACGGTAAATCGCTCATCGAAAATTAGATTTAAATTTAAATCAGCATCTAACGGTGCATTCGAAACAAACTTAAATAAAACCTGGGGTTGTAACTGAATTTTTTCGCTCATTTTCAGCAAAACACCCGTCATGGCGTAAATGTGCTGAGACTCTTTTCCCGCTTTTGGGTTAAGGCTGCTAAAATCGATATTATTGCTTAGTAATCTCGGTGCCGAAAGACCGGCATAAAATTTCTCAGTAGAATAAAACAATCCAGCTCCAAAATTTGGAATATACTTACTGGCCTGATCAGTAGGTATTCCACCGTCAGTACCAATATCCTGTGTAGCTACCAAACGGGAGTCCGCATAGTTATTACGAAGGTACCGGATCGAAGCCTGAATACCAATCCCTAATGTTCCGGCGCCCATCTTTATCCGGTAGGCATAAGAACCGTCAACCGTAACGGTATTAGTAATTCCAATTTTATTGGTGTGCAAATTGAGTCCGACACCTACCCGCTTATCTTTTAGCGGCGTATCAAAACTCACCGTTACAGATGTTGGCGCACCATCCAGGCCAATCCACTGATTACGGTAAATACCGGTCAAAGAAGCGGCGTCAAAACTCCCCGCATAACCAGGATTAAAACTTAGTTTATTGTACATAAACTGTGTGTATTGTCGCTCCTGCTGACCATAGCCGAGGGTTGCAACAAACACAAACGATAGAAGAAATAATATTTTTTTCATTGTCTTTTTTTTTATGCGTTTGGCTGTTTGCTATTTGCCATTTGCTTCTTTTCTATCGCGTTAAAACACGATACAAAGGAAGTGTCCAGCAAAAGTAATCAGCAAACAGCAGTGAAATTTATCTTTCAATTACTAAAAATCCAGCAGAAGGTTTTTCCCCCTTATTAAAATCTACCAACCAGAAGTAAGTTCCCACTGGTAAATTTTCTCCGTTGTAAGTTCCGCTCCAGTCGTTCTGGTAATTTTTGGAACGGTAGACTTCGTCTCCCCACTGGTTGTAAATAATTACCTGGTTATCGGGATAATCTTCTGTTGCTAAACAAGGTATAATAAAGTCATCATTTGTATTATCACCATTTGGGGTAATAATAGTCGGTACATCACAAGGGGCATTCGCTCCCACGATTACGGTAACAATCGCTTCCGAACATTCATCCGGGCAATCTTCATTACAAATCATATAAACAAATTCATCTTCTCCCGCGAAAGCTGGATCAGGAGTATACTCCACCGTACCTTCGTCAGAGATTCTGACAGTTCCATCCGTAGGATTTTCCTCAATGGTTAGAATGATATCATCCGGAGCAAGGTCATTGTCTACGACCCGAATCGAAACGGACTGGCCAAATTCTGTAATGGACTGATCTGCTTCTGCTTCCGGTGCGATACCATAAGTGATCACTACTTCGTCAGAACTGATTCCACAAATACCCGCATCAACCGTCCAGGTAAAAGTATAAGCACCCGGTGTTACACCGTTGACAATAGTTGATGGATTCGTAGGCGAAACGATGGTTATTTCCGGATCGTCCGTAGTCCATAAACCCGTATTTCCATTGATCGGAGCAGCGTCAAGGGTGATGGTACCATCTCCACAACTCTGGTCATCATTTCCGGCAAAGGCCGTTTCTGCTCCCGGTAGAATTTCTACGACTACCAAGTCATTCGAAAATTCACCGCAACCAGCATTGCTCAATGTCCAGGTAAAATTATACGTTGTTCCATTTTCCATTCCTAAAATAGCCGTACTAGGGTTCGTAGGATCAGCAAAACTTATTCCCTGACTTGCTTGTTCGGGTGATTGCGTCCAGGTTCCCTGATTGCCAAAACCGGCAGTTACCGCACTTAAAAGAACATTATCAGGATCACAGGATTCAATATTATCCCCTGCTTCGGCAATTCCATCGGCAACATCTACCGTTACCTGCACTTCGTCCGAAGAATAATCTCCACAAACTCCGTTAGACAAAGTCCAAACTAAAGTATAAGATTGATCTTCCGCCAAACCGTTGATAACCGTATTTGGCATATCCGGATTTACGATAGTTACCGGAGCGCCACTGGTTTGTGTCCAGACACCCGTACCAATCGTTGGCATCACCGCATCCAGGTTAACGGAAGTTCCTCCACAGACTGCAATATCTGTTCCTGCAAAAGCATTGTTTTCAGGTATGGTATTAAAGACAAAACTTACCGGAGCGGAATTTAGAGAGCTACAACCACTTGCCGTAGCAACTGCGTAAAACTCATAGGTTCCATCGGTATATCCGGTAAAATCACGCAAAGTAAAGGTAAGTGCATTACTCGGTCCGAATACTTGTTGGTTGGTACCCACTTCAAACCAAGTATAAGTAGCTCCCGCCGTAGCGGAAGAAGGTACAATCGAGAATACTGCTTCTGCATTTTCTTCACTGATACAAACTGGTCCGTCCCCAAAAATAGTAGGTGGCTCCGGAGATTCATTAATAATGATACTAAATGGATCAGATACGTCAGAAGCACAATCACCAATGATAATTCTTACGGTATAAGTACCTTCGTTGAGATCAGATGCATTAAAAATTACTGGATTGTGTACACTTTCCGGATCAAAACCTGCCGGTCCGGTCCATTCGTAAGTAGCTCCTGGAATTAGTTCTGTAGACAATTGTAAAGAGGTTCCAGCACAAGCTGTTGCTGCCCCAACAATCGCCGGAGTAGCGGGTTGTTCAATCACATTTACCTGACTGATACCCGAAGCGTTGGAAGTACATCCATCCATCGTTACTGTCAGATTATACGCTCCACTATTAGCGGCAGTTGCCGGAAATATCGTAAGCGAAGGAACGGGAGTTGTGACTACTCCATTGGGAGTTTGCCACGTATATTCTACGATCGTTCCGGTAATACCATCGGTAGTCAGGGTCAACGCTTCTCCTTCACAGATAGTCAAATTTCCAAAAACAGCTGGCGTAGCTGGTGCATCCTGTACGTCAATAACCGTAGTCATGGCATCTGATATACAACCATTACTATTAGTGACAATCAAGGTATAAGAACCGTTATTTGCTTCGGTAGCGTTTGGAACAATGGCCGTTGCACCGGCAGACGCAAAGCCATTAGGTCCCGTCCACTGATAGGTATAAATGCCTCCAGCGGGAGTGACCGCAGCCGTTAATAAAATATCATCTGCTCCAGTTACACACTCCATTCCATTATTATTAATATTAACAATAGCCGGAATTTCACTGATGGCTACTTCTGTAGTTACACTACTTTGACAGCCACTAGGCGAGGTTACAATTACCGTATAAGTTCCCTCTGTTGCATTGATTATTGGATTTTGATTATTGGAAATAAATTCATTATTTGGTCCACGCCATTCGTAAGTGGCATTATTTACATCCGAAGCAGAGAGTTGGATATCTTCCCCACCACAGCTCGGTCCGTTATTGGATGCGATCGTGACGGGTAACGCTTCTACAAAAATAGATACGGAAGCAGATACTTCACTATCACAATTACCATAGCTTACCATCACGGTGTAACTACCTCCGTCCGTCATCATCAAGTTATCCAATTCTAAGATATTGGTGGTCGTAGTTACCGTTGTCATATCAGGTAATGTCCAGGTGTATACGCTACCATCATTAATATTGGTCATAAACGTAACCATTCCTCCCGCACATACGGTCCCGTTATCAACCGAAAGCGCAGGTGTACCCGGCGTAGGATTTACAACCAGATTAGTGGTTGCCGGATCAGAGCTACAACCATTGGCCGTAACTACTAAAGTATAGTTTCCAGACATTCCAACTCCGCCGGTAAAATCTGTCGGGTTTTGCTCAGTAGAAGAATAACCGTTTGGTCCCGTCCATTGATAAGTAAGGCCGTTTCCGGTCGTTGGTGAACCAAGGTTTACCATTTCTCCAGCACAAACTTCCAGCGTCGCATCATTTACTTCAGCGGCAGGGATCGGATTAGCAGTGACCAATACTGATTCAGAAGCATCCGAAGTACAACCATCCACTCTGACAATTACAAAGAAAGTATTCGTCACTTGTGGGGGTGTGAGCGTGTAAGTAGGATCATCCGTGCTGGTAATAAAAGTACCACCTGGCCAGATACCAGCATACCAATCGTAAGCGACATCCAAGCCTGAAACTGTTTGAGTAGTTAATACAATATTTTCATTTTCACAAACCTCCATTGCATTGGCCATGATAACTGGCATATCTGGTGCATCGTTTACTTCGACGGCTACTGTCCCAATGGAAGTACATCCGGTGGTTCCCGTAACCGTTACAGAATATACACCTGAATTAGCGGAAGTAGCTCCGGGAATTACCGGATCCGCATCGGTGGAACTAAACATATTAGGTCCAGACCACTGATAGGAATAACTTGTGCCACCCGCTGGATCAAAAGGAGGATTAGCGAATAAAGACAGATCATCATCTCCACAAAATTCAACACTGAAACTTGGTCGGGAAGCGTCAATTTCGACTGCGACATTTGCGAGACAGGAATCTTCGTTACCCATCGCATCTGTTACCGTAAGGGTTACCTGAAAGGTTTGTCCCACTTGATCGCAGGAAAAAATATTTGGAAAAACCGTGTATTCTACAATTGCGCAATTATCAAAACTACCGTTATCTACTTCAAAAGGTTGTAGTTCGTAATCTGATAATCCAGTAGGGCTTACCAGAATCGTAATCGATTCACAAACCGCTACCGGAGGTACATTGTCTTCTATCGTTACTGTAAAGGAACAAGAATCTGTATTTCCTGCAATATCATTTACAACATAGAACACCTCTGTCACCCCAGCCTCAAAATTGATGGTTGGTGCGATTGCAGGCTGTTGCATCGTGGTAGGAGGAATGGTAGTAGCTCCAACTGTAAAATAATAAGGAGTTGCTTTTTCTACATCCAGCTGTACGGATAGCATACTTCTTCCATCAGTCTGACCATCCGGTGTTCCATTTGGGAAAGTAGTACAAATTGGGTTGATTCCATCTCCGGACATCCCTGGTGCTGGTGTAACAAAAGTACGATTTGCCTCCAGGGTCAATTCGAGCGTGCCATCGCCGGCATAACTATTATATAAAGCTGTTGGAATTTCTATTTGTGCAGCAATGAGCGGTAATACAGGCGGATTCGCAGCACAATCTCCAGCTACTAAGACGGATACATTAGGCTGTCCTATTTCGGTTGTACCCAGAATGGTTCCATCCTCTCCACGTACGGTAAAGTACGCTTCCGGATTGTCGGCTTCTCCTTCTATTTTTACAGAAAGATCAACGGAAGTTCCTACTGCGTTGGCAGCAAGTCCGGTGAAGATCACTACTTTATCATCGGCGATATAATCCTGATAATCTGCATCGTAAGAATAGGTAATAAATCGTTCTGCTGGAATAGCAGGTTGCACCTGTGTCACTACTGGATAAGAACAATTATCCTCCAGCATAGTAGGAAGCGGTAAAGTAAGTTCTACACCGCCTTCACAATTCTGATTTACATCTAACGAAATATCTATATCATCCGGACAAAAAATCATCGGTGGCATCATATCATCTACACTGATTGGGAAACTGCAAGCTGTTTCGTTGCCCGCACAATCCGTGGCATAATAATCAACAACATAGTTTCCAACGTCCAACGTACGAGTGATCGCCGAAATTGGGTCTACCAATATTCGTGGACCATTATTAATACTATAAGAAAATCTAATATCATTTGGACTACAATTTTCAGTTATCTGAGGTTCAGGCAGGGTAATTGTCGCCTGACAATCTCCCGAAGTGGCCGCGAAGGTCAGGGTTTCCGTAGGACAATTATCAAAAACTGGCGGCTGATTATCACGCACACTAAAACGTGCGTTGGTAACCGATCCGTTGCCACAATTGTCAAAAACTACGAAATCTACTAATTCTGATTGCGTTACTCCGTTCGTTGCTGAAGGACAACTTGCCGGGTCCAGCGTTCCAACATCCGTACCGGGTAAAGTTGCTGGATTATTCAGGTCGTAAGATCCTGGTACCCAGGCGTTCCAGGTTAGTTCATTTGTTGCGGCACAGTTATCCGTGGCGATTGCGTTACCATTGTTATTAATCCAATTTTGGAAAGCGGTCTCCGCATTAGTTGCATCGGCACAATCTATGGATTCGTTCGCAGCGGGTGTATCGATGGTTGGTCCATTTTCATCCGTCACCGTAATATTTTGAATAAAAGGCGGACTCACATTTCCACACATATCCATAGCCGTCCAAGTTCTCTGGATGGTAAAATTATTTGGACAACTACCGGGAATTTCTACATCCACGCTGTTAAAGGTCGGCATGGGATCACAATTGTCTACCATGGCACCGGGTGTGCCCGTTGTTCCAGGATCGGTTCCCTGTTGACAACTGACAGTAATATTATTCGGCCCCACAAACTGTGGTGCTTCATTATCCTGTACGGTAATGATTTGATTAAAAGTACTTTGATTTCCACAAGCATCGGTGGCTACCCAACTGCGGTTGAGTGTATAATTGAAATCGCAAGTTCCGTCCGTTCGTGTTTCAGAAAAAACAATCGTTGGATCCGTATCACAATTATCTACCGGTGTTATGGAAGCAGCGGGAGGAACTGAGTTACAAGATACCGTTTGATCAGTCGGTTGATTATTGAAAGCTGGCGGCGTAGAATCTGCTACGGTAATGGTTTGTACCGCAGAATTGGTATTCCCACAATCATCAGTTGCTGTCCAAGTACGCGTTAAAGTATAATCTCCAGGACAATCTCCAGGTTCCGTTGATTCCATAAAAGCAATAGAAGGATTTGGGTCACAGCTATCCGTTATGGTTGGTGTAGATACACCGGGTACATTATTACATTCTACGGTAGTGCTACTCGGCACATTTGAGAATACCGGCCCTTGATTATCTTCTAAAATAAATTCAGCAATGGTATGTGCAGTATTTCCACAATCATCCATTACTTCCCATTCTACGGAAACCATAAAATCACAGCTACCGCTGACAACTTGAGGATAACTTGCCTGATCACCCACCACAATATTATTTCCAGAAGCTCCAGTAGATGTCGTATATTCAAAAGTAGTCCAGGTGGCATTTCCACAATTATCACTAGCCATTGCTCCACCGATATTATCAATCCAGTCATTTAATACCGACTGATCATCTCCTCCACAGCTCTCGGTTAAATCTGTCGGACCGGGCACAATGGTAGGTGGTGCATCATCCATCAACGTATAAGTAGCCGTGGTGACCGTTGAATTACCACATTCATCCGTTACGGTAAACTCGACGGTTCGTTCAAAGGTAGTTCCACAACCAGGTGTATCAGAAATTATATTGGTAGTCCAGTTTCCATTGGTGATCGGCGTACAATCGTCCGAAGCGTTGGCACCACCATGAGTTGCCAACCAATCTGCGTAAGAGATGGCTGCGGCATCAGCACAATCTACCGACTGACTGACAGCAGGATCATCAAGAGATGGCGCCTCATTATCTGTAACGGTAACGGCAGCAATTCCGATAACCGTGTTACCACAAGCATCACGAGCCGTAAAGCTCACATTTACCATTCCCGTATTACCACAAGCAGGCATTAACCCGGTATAGTTATTTCCATAAACAATGTTACCACTACACTGATCAGAAGCAACTCCGCCCCCAACGTTCGCTAACCATGTTTGGATTTGAGCATCAATATCTATGTTTTGATCACAAACCAAATTTAATGATGCAGGATCCATATCCCAGGTCGGTGGCTCATTGTCAATAACCGTAAAGTTGATTATTACTAAATCAACATTTCCACAATCATCCGCCGCAGCGTACTCTACCGAAGCCTCTCCGGTATCGCCGCCACATCCATTCATTAATTCCGTAAAGTCATTTGACCAGGTAACGTTTCCACAATCATCGACTGCGGTAAGGTTATCCGAATAATTTTGAATCATCTCAATTGGATCATTCACACCATCACAAAACAATGTAACATCATTACTTGCAGGTGGTGTAATTATTGGTCCAGTAAGATCTCTAACGGTGAATTCTGCTTCGGCAGTAGTGGTTAGTCCACAAACATCGGTAGCGGTAAAAGTGACCGTTAAGGTCTCACAGCTACCATCAAAAGTAGCAGGGGCATCATCCGATAGACTCGCGAGTCCACATCCATTGTCCACCGCTGCAAAAGCAGCTCTTTGATCAGCTAGCCAGGTTGCGTAGTCCGCATTGGTGCAACTTTGTGTGGCGTCACTGGGAAAACCGGTAATTACCGGTGGGTCGTTATCAGTATTGATGGTAATGGTTTGATTATATTGAGAAGTATTTCCACTTCCATCCGTAGCAGTCCAAGTTCGTACAATCTGTCCTCCACTACAATCTCCGGGTCCGACGGTTGTTTCACCATCATAAGTGATGGTTACTTCGTCAGAAGTGCCGCCAGGAGCTGGACAATTATCCGTTGCTGAAACTGCAGAAATCGGCGGTACCGGAGGCAAATCAGTAAAACAATCAGTTGATTCATCCATTGGATTATTATTGGGATCAAAGACCGGAGGGGTATTGTCCCGAAAATAGACCGTTGGTCCCGCGGTGACGTTGTCGATATTCGTTTGAACGTCATAAAGAATTCTGATTTCTTCACCAACAGGAATTAAATCCCCCTCATTATAATTACCATTTTGTCCAATAATAAAAAGAAGATCGAAAGAAATTACTTCGCAACCCGGGTCATTACAAACGAATGAGACCGAATTCGGGGCACCCCAGTCCAGTGGCGCGGTGCAGTCATCCCCGACGTAGATCGTATCCGGTCCGGTATATATCAAGGTGATATTAGCGACAGAGGTAGAACTAGAGAGAGTAGAATTGTCGTTTTGTGCAATACTTTGGCTGAAGGTTCCCAAAATAGAACCGATCAGTAAAGTTGTCCATAGAAACAGTTTCTGTAATCTGTTTTCCATAATAGAAAATTGAGTGTTATTAAACAGTTATATAGTACCCGTCGCAATCGAAATTGATAGAACGAGTGGTTATTTACTTATTAATTAGCAACCCTATATTTACCAAATACCGGGTATTTGTCAGCAGGATTTTCTGATAAATAGAATTATAAGTATGGTGGTTAGCTTTTGAGGGGCTTTTGAATGTTCCACCGTGGATAATTCAAGACTGAATTCACTAAAAATTAATTGATTGATATTCAATTAGTTAAAGCAGTTTTTCATTCAAATTTTAAAAGGTAAGTATTCGTATAACAAAAAAATCCTCGTAACATTGGTATAATTACGAGGATTCTATATAAAAGTTTTATATATGTTGATTTTTTTATTCTTCTTCCAGATTGGCGTCTTGTTCCAGTTTCTTGTCTTTTACGTTCTCATCTAGAAATTCATTGATCTCATCAATTTTATGGGAGGTGATAATTTCTCCAAATTCGTTGACCTTAATATCGAATCCTTTTAGGTTTTCGTTGTTATTTTTTTCCGGTTGGTTGTTTTTTGATTTTGCCATTAGCTGTTAATTTTTTTAGCAAACACTTCGTCAAAAGCGGGAAATGCAGTTAATAATCGTTTTTTCACCTCTGCAGTACCGAGGGCTTCCATCATCTCAAAAAGTGCTGGTCCTTTGGTCGTACCGGACAATGCAATTCGATAAAAAGGAAAGACATCACCAAAGCCTAAACTATTGGCCTCCAGATATTCCTTAGTGCTCGTTTCCAGTTTTTCCGCCTGATAATCGGGCAGATTTTCCAATTGTTCATTTAGAGCTAACAACGCAGCTTTTCGATCCGGGTTCCATTTTTTACGAATCATTTTTTCTTCGTATTCCCGAATAGGTTCAAAAAAGTAGTAACCTGTTTCGATAACTTCTGGTAAAGCATTTACTCTTTCCTTCATCATACCAGCCACTGCCGTTAAATATTCGTCGCTTACTTCGTATCCTTTTTCTTTTGCAAATGGTTTAAGCAATTTCCCCAATTCAGCGTTATCCGTTTGAATAAGATACTGTTGATTAAACCAACTTGCTTTTTCAAAATCAAAGCGTGCCCCCGCTTTACTGATTCTGTCCAGTGTAAAAGCCTCGGCCAATTCTGACAAAGAAAAAATTTCCTGCTCCGTTCCGGGATTCCATCCTAAAAAGGCCAAAAAGTTTAACACTGCCTCGGGCATAAAACCAAATTCCCGAAACCCTTCAAAAGAATCTTCCGGATTTTCACCTTCCCAGGAAATTGGAAATACGGGAATTCCAAATTTCGCACCATCCCGCTTTGATAACTTTCCTTTTCCGTTTGGACGGAGAATTAAAGGTAGATGTGCAAACTGAGGCATGGTATCCTCCCACCCCAAAAATCGGTATAACAATATATGGTGTGCAGTACTCGGCAACCATTCTTCTCCCCGTACTACGTGTGAAATTTTCATCAAATGATCATCCACAATATTTGCTAAGTGGTAAGTCGGCATCCCATCTCCCTTGAGCATAATCTTGTCATCCAGTTCATTAGTTTGAAAAACAACCTCCCCACGAACAATATCATTGATTAATACTTCTTCGTCCCGGGGAATCTTCAAACGGATCGTATAGGGAGCACCACTTGCTAGTATAACTTCTACTTCTTCGGCGGAAAGAGTCAAACTATTTTTTAACTGCTGACGAGTAATTCCATCATAACGGAAAGTTTCTTTTCTACTTTCGTACTCCTTCCGAATAGCGGTCAATTCTTCCGCAGTATCGAAAGCATAATAGGCATAACCGTTATCAATCAAATGCTGAGCGTATTTACCATACAGGGACTTTCTTTCCGATTGTCGGTATGGTCCAAAGTCTCCCCCGATCTCCGGCCCTTCGTCAAAGTTCATTCCTAACCATTGCAAGGATTCTATAATATAAGACTCCGCCCCCGATACATAGCGCTCCTGGTCGGTATCTTCAATTCGCAGAATTAAAGTACCTCCCATTTTTTTAACAAAGAGGTAGTTATAAAGTGCAGTACGTACGCCACCAATATGTAATGGCCCAGTAGGACTGGGCGCAAACCTTAATCTAATTTTGTCGTTCATTAATTTTATATTAGGTATCAAATAAAACGTGGCGGTCTGGCAGCGAAATTATCACCTAGATCGTTATGACCATAGAAGTTGATAATCCCATACAAACAGACATACCACGCCACAAAGGTAATTAATTCTACTGAGTACCGTAGTTTCAATTACGGTAACTTGTGAGATATGGTAACCATTAAAAATCCTGAACATATAAAAAACGAAGATGTACCTGGTCAAAACACCTGCTTTTATTCAAAATCTTTTCCCAAATTTTACCTGGCGGATTCCTACGCAGGAAAAGGTTATTTATTTAACTTTTGATGATGGTCCTATTCCGGAGGTTACTCCTTGGGTAATGGAACAGCTGGCTGCGTATAACGCCAAAGCGACATTTTTTTGTGTGGGCGATAATGTCCGTAAACATCCAGCTATTTTTCGGCAACTGACCGAAGCTGGTCATTCCGTCGGTAATCATACCTTTAATCATCTTAACGGCTGGGCAACTGACAAGCTCACCTATTTTCACAATATCCGACACTGTGCAAATCTGGTAGACTCTGATCTATTTCGACCGCCATACGGACGATTGAAACCCCGGCAAGCGCAATTTTTGCAACGTCATTACCGAATTGTGATGTGGGATATACTTTCGGGAGATTTTGATCCAAATATTTCCGTAGAGCAGTGTTATGATAATATTGTAAATAAAGCGGAGGCCGGATCTATTGTCGTGTTACACGATAGTCTGAAGGCAGAGGAAAAATTACGGGTAGTGCTCCCAAAAATATTAGCTTATTATCAGGAACGCGGATTTCGATTCGAAGCATTAAATACCAAAAAATTAACGGATATAAAAAAATCCTTTCAGAGTGCTTAGCTAACGAAAGGTTTAAAGAAGCAATGTTTAGAAATTTGAGCAGTCGGAAGTAATTAACTTCCAGCTGCTTTTTTTTATGATAAAGCTGGTTAAAATGTTTTCCCAGAATTAGCGATGTAGCTAACTTTTAATCTTTTTGCTTTTCGCAGTGCCGTTTTCACATCATTAACTAATCCCATCGGTACTTCCCGGTCAACTTTTAAAACCGTAATGGCCCGATCAGATTGATGCCTGAAATCATTAGCAGTCTGCTGCCGCACTGCCTGATTCAGATTTTCTTTGTAAATAAAAGCATCATTAATCTGAATTAAAGGGGTATTGCCACGTGCCGGATCGAGTGGACGACCAATATAAATATTTGTAATTAATGATTGATTTTCCAGTTTTTGTACCTGATCCGCATCCGGGACAGAAAATTTTACGCCGACTTGCTGATCTCTTAATACCGTAACGACCATAAAAAAGAACAGCAGCATAAAAATAATATCCGGTAAAGCGGAGGTATTTATTTTGGGTTGATTGTTTTTTCGTCGAATCATAATGTGGTTTATTATAAATGAAGTTTACCGGAATAGAGTCGTTGGGGTATTACGTAAATCAGTACAGTGTTTGTTAGTAGATCGGTTAATTGGTGAATCAATTAATAAGTCCAGCTAACGTATAACCCCGTGGCAAAAATCAGGAGCGTACTTCGGATTAAAAATTAGTTGGTTCTGCTTCGGAGATAATTTGGGGAATCTGATTGCGAATATCTCGTTGCTCTTTTAGTGCCAGATGCTTATAATCTTTTCCGTAAACTTGCAAAGATCGGGTATCCCATAATTCTTCGTAAGCGGCCTTGAGTTCATTATAAACTGCAATGTAAGCTTTGTAGGAAGTCTCTCGATCGTTCTGTAAAGAAACTACTGCCTCTTTGGGGCTACGAGCTAGCTGGTCGCTCCCGGTGGGATTTAGAATAAAATTTTTCGTCGTTTCTTTCAACTGGCTGATGTCCAGATTTTCACTTTCCACCAGCAATGCATTTTCTTTGTTGAGTTTTACGGTAAGAATATTCCGAGGTGGAATTGGAGGAGGAGGCCCAGGGTCTTCTTTGTAGGGAGGCAATTTAACCATGATTCCCTGGTCGTTAATAATGGTAGTGGTTACCAAAAAAAAGATGAGGAGCAAGAATGCAATATCTGCCATAGACCCTGCATTTACTTCGTTGGATTGCCGGGTATTAATTTTCCTTTTCATACTGAAATTTTTAATTATTTTATTAAATAACTTCTTTTTCAGTAAGATGCAGACAAGATACTTATTGGTGTGAGTAAAGAAAAAAAGCCCTCTACCCTACTCGTAACCCGTTGGAAACAGGACGTTCTGGAGTAAGTAAGGTAATGGCCTTCTCTTCACCTACAGTTCCCAAAACAAGACATTCACTCATCATATTTGCGATTTGTTTAGTGGGAAAATTAATGACAGCAATTATCTGACGACCTACAATATCTTCGGGCTGATATAATCTGGTAATCTGAGCCGAGGATTTTTTAATACCCAACGGACCAAAATCTATGATTAATTTATAAGCAGGATTACGAGCTTCTGTAAAAGTTTCTGCTTTTAGAACCGTTCCTACCCGCATCTCTACTCTTCCAAATTCTGCCCACGTTAAGTCTCTGGTTTGATTGTTCTCCATTTTTAATCAATTTTTTTTATCGAATTCCTGTCACAAGATAAATATTTTAATTTTAATATCTTTTACTAAAGTTCTTAACTCACTTGAAAAACACCTGTTAAAATTTTCAATGAATTAATATAATTCACATACAACAATAAAAACAATGTCACAAAATGAAGTATTAATTAAAGCGGTACGATTTTGGGACAAATGTAATTGGATCAAATATGATCTAATTATCCTCTTCCCCTTTGCCTGGACGGAGCAAAAATTATTTTTCATCTTAAATTCTGTCCACTACTATGAGACAATTCAATTCAAAATTGAACGTCCGGTTCTCCGGCGTATCTACTTTTCTATTGCTACTTTTCAATATTTCAATATTACAAGCCAGCGCCTTTCTGGGACCTGGTGATCCTGCTTGTAACAATGCTACCGAAATTGGTGGATTTGTTTTTGAGGATCTTAATGCCAATGGTACCAAAGACACCGAAGAAAAATTTCTGAAAAATATCACCGTTTCATTATTTGATAATCAAGGTACACCTCTAATTTTAAACACCAACGTTAACGGAGAATTTCTATTTACCGGATTAACAACCGGAGCTGACTATCGGGTAGAGTTTACTATACCCTCAGGAATGCAAGAGTCAAAAACAGGAACAGACTCCCGTTCTGCCACCCAACTCACTACGTCTGGAACATGTAACAATAATCTTGGAATAACCCAGGTAGAATGTTACTGTGAAGATGATCCATTCATCATCGTTCCCTGCTACGTAGAAGGTGCGCACGATGGTACTTACGCAGCTGAGGCAGCCATCGCAAAATTACTCGTCAGTGCCGACGGACACGATTTTGTTGGTACTACCAAAACGGCTGATTACGAAGCTTCTCTCATTGCCACTCACGAACAGGTTGGATCCGTTTATGGAATCGCATGGCAGAATACACAGGAACGGTATTACGTATCTGCTTTTCACAAAAGGTACGTTGGTTACGGACCCAACGGACCCGATGCGATCTACCAAATGGATATGGATAACAACATAACAGGAGTCATTGAATTTGATAATCTTTTGGGAGCCACTAATACTACCGGAACAGATGTTCACGATTTCACCCCTGCACCAAATGGTCATGTCTATGATTTGGGGACCAGTGATAGCTCTTTTGATGGGGTTGGAAAAATTGGCTTTGGTGATATGACCCTCTCTGCTGATAAAAACACCCTTTATGTCGTCAACCTTTTTGACAAAAAAATATATGCACTTGATGTAACGGATGGTAATACAACTAATGCATCAATTGTTAATTCGTGGGATACGCCAGATGCTACGGGTGCCGATCGTCATCGTCCCTTTGGACTAGCATTTCATGATGATAAACTATGGATAGGAACGGTAGATGAAAATGCGAGTAGTGCCTATGTGCACTCACTAGATCCTGCAGGCACTAATTTCGATTTGAAATTAACCATTCCTTTAGATTATCCTCGTCAGGCATTTATCGGTTCTAACGCGGATTTGGCCGATCAATCTTCGGAATGGCGCCCCTGGGCGACCAACTCTAATATCACATACATGGAACGCAACAGTCGGGAAATCGGCTTTCCTCAACCCATCTTATCAGATATGACTTTTACCGCAGATGGCGAGATGATTTTAGGATTTAGAGATCGTTTTGGTGACCAGACTGGGGGAGAGAAATTTTTCAACACCATAGACACGACCGTCACATGGGGTACTTCCGCCGGTGATATCTTAAAGGCCTGTTATGATGCCGGAACAGATGATTTTACCTTAGAAACTGGAAATGGAGGAAGTTGTGCCGGAGTGGGAGGATTACCAAATTCTGGCCCTGGCAATGATGAAATTGAATTCTACCATTGGGATATTTATAACTTCAGTAACGACTGGGATCCAAATGATGTTTCCTTGGCCTTTCACTGGGAAACTACACAAGGCGCACTACTACAATTAAAAACAAAGCCTTACGTAATCACCAGTTGTATGGATCCATTTAACGACTTTTCGGGTGGTATTGTAAAATTTGATAACACCGATGGTGGCCGACACGGAATCGGAACCGACGGAACTACGCTCGACTCGCTCACCGGTGGATATACCCTTTTCGAAACAGGTGACTGGGGTGGCACTCCACCAGCCAACAATGGTTCTTTATCAAAAGCGAATGGTTTGGGTGCATTGGATGTCGCCTGTACTGCGCTACCTTTAGAAATCGGGAACTACGTTTGGTACGATGCCAACGGAAATGGTATCCAGGATGCTGGTGAAAAAGGAATACCCGGTATTTTAGTTACGCTGACCGACGCAAATGACGTGGTGATTGCAACTACTAGTACGGATGCGAATGGTTTGTATTTATTTACAGATGCCAACGTTCCCACGGGAATAAAATACAATACGAATTATAAAGTAAAAATTACATTAACAGATGCTCAAACTTTTCAGGCCAAAATTGCCAGTACTAGCGCATTAAATACAGGTAGTGGAAAAAATGATAACCACGCTACCATGGTCGGAAATAATGCTACAGTAGAAATTACTACCGGTAGTTCAGGAGATGTTAGGCTGGATATCGATTTTGGTTTTGCACCTACTGCAACCATCGGTAATACGGTTTGGTTAGATGAAAATGCCAATGGTATATTTGATGCAGGGGAAGAAGG
>CALLPK010000068.1 GCA_938015415.1 uncultured Saprospiraceae bacterium | reverse complement strand
GGTTAGCAGATAAACTACCTCATAACCCGAAGGAAGAGTGATATCACCATTAGACGTTGCTGAGATTACTGCAAGACCATTTTCTAAGCAAACTGGAGAACCCTGATTAGCCGTTAGCGTACCTGCGTCCGCTTGACAAGGATCGCTGCAATCGGTTATTACCGCTGGTGCACCAACTGCATCCAGGTCAGCACAAATACCTGTAACTTCGATGATATTTAGAACTCCAGCCCCATTAATGTTGCCTAAATTAATGACGGATAAATTAAAATAATCTTCACTGCTACTATCAGAAGTCTCAGCTACCAGCGTATGAATCGTATAAAGTCCAAGATCATCGATCATAAATTCTGGCGTATCACTTATTGCAATAATCGTCAGATCATTAGTAGTGGTTAGCAGATAAACGACTTCGTACCCCGAAGGAACGGTAATGTCCCCATTAGGCGTAGCAGAAATAGTCGCCGTCCCATTTTCCAGACAAATTGGAGATGATTGATTTAGCGTTAACGTTCCGGCGTCCGCGGTACAAGAAAGTGGAACGCAGTCATCTTCTACGATTAAGTTTGTTAAGGCAGCGGTACATCCATCATCGTCCGTAACGGTAACACCATAACTACCAGGAGATAAATCTGTTGCGGTAGACCCCGTTTGACCATCCGACCAGATGAATTCAACAGGATAATTACCATTATCTAAAAAAGCATTGATCATTCCGTTATCTTCATCACAGTCAGCATCTGTAATATTAGCAGTCAAGATCAAAGGTAGTGGTTCAATAACTTTTGCTCGTTCTACCCCCGAGCAACCATTTGCGTCCGTCACCGTCACGAAGTATATTCCACCGTCTAGATTGATGGCAGTTTGGGTAGTTTGCATTGCTGGATCACTCCACTGGTAAGTATAGGGAGGTTGTCCAGTCATCGCATTTGCGTAAGCAGTTCCATCACCATCGCCATTACAGTTAAGGTCTGTTGTTATGGTCATAACCCAGACTCCTTCGGGCGAAGTTTCTATGGTTTCTTCTGCCGTGATGGTACAGCCGTTGGCGTCGGTAACGGTGAGGCTATAAGTTCCTGCGAGTATTCCATCCACTAAAAATCCTTCGTACATATTTCCTGATTCATCCTCCCAAGAATACGTGTAAGGCGCATGACCACCTTTAGCTTCGGCGTTTACTTTTCCATCCAGGCTAGAGTCACAGGTAGCAAAATTAGAGGAAGTTTTTACTTCCATGGGAGCATTAGGACCGTAAACAAAAGCGATGTCTGTATCAGAATTCCCCTCTGCATCAGTAACCGTAACTTCGTATTCTCCGGGAGCCAATCCAGTAATATTCTGAGAATTTTCGCCATTGCTCCATTGGTAGGTAAAGGGAGCAACGCCGTCGTTTGGCGTAGCCGTGGCCGTACCATTTTCATCACCGAAACAAATAATATTAGTAGCGTCTGCGTCTACCCACAAAGCGAATTCAGGACTGTTACTAGCAAAAATTGTGGCAGTGATCAGCAGGCAGAATCCAAAGGTAGTACTACACCTCAGGATGGTATTTTTTGCTCTTCTCAATTTGTCAATATTTAAGTTCATAATTTTTCTTTTAGTCTGTTCCGTTTGGATTTAATTTACCTGACAAGGATTCTTAGTGATTGCTACATTAATAACTTCTACCCGTCGATCTTTGGCCGCGCTTACGTCGGTAATGGCACTTTTTTTATAACATCCCCGACAAGCGTTCTCATCTCCCAAAGGAGATTCACTCACAATAATACGATCACTAAAATCTCGTAAAGACTTGCCCGATGGTGCAACCCAGGCATTAAAATAATTCTCAATACTACTAATTCTTCTTTTTGTTAAGGCTTTGTTGTATTCCGGATTTGATCGCAAACTAGCATAACCCCGAATGGTCACTTCTATTTTTGCATCACCTTCCACCTCTTCAAAGTAGGCCAGCATTCTAGCAGCTAGTGCTTCCAGGTTATTAAATCCATTTTGTACATCCTGAGCAAAGAAATTTTCCATAGCAGGGGTGCGGGAAGAATTAGATTTATAGTATCCTTTTTTCTGCCGAAAATCATTGATATAATTCTGAAAGGCTGTTTGATAATTAATATCCGTTTCAGTCCGCATGTTATCCGGTTCAGGTTGATCGTTATCAAAATAAAGAACGACATCATTAAATCCGGAAATATTTCGACAGAGAAAAAGGTTTTCGGAAAAACTCGTTGGAATTACTGGAATACCTTCGGTCGATACGTAAGCAGTATCTGGGGTATATCCATCTTTAGAACCAATAATCATGTACCGTTTTTTCCAATTGATATCATAATCATATTCGTGGCCAAAAGCTTCATTCTCCGTAGACAATAATTTATCTTCAATTACCTCAACCAATCTCACCTCTACTCCATTAAGAGGATCACCCGAAACCTTATCGAATGTTTTCACCTCCAAATCAACAGCGGGTCGCAGATAAACTTTGGCTTCAATAATCGTATCTACAAAAGGTCCAGGTGTACCAAATTCTACCTTACCCATCGTATATTTTTCTTTGGTAGCAACTACGTTATACTCATCCGAAAAATCAACTTGATAGTCCTCATAAAGGTTATTATCTGCCAAGGATTTGACCTGTGCTTCCAAATCGGTATTTTTTAAAGAAGACAACGTTACTTCCGTTCCAAAAAGTGGCTCTCCAGTAATTTCATTAAAAGTCAACACCCTTACTTCTAATTTTGGATTGTTAACTTCATAGATATCGTTACAAACACAATACTGAGAAGTATCAGCACACATACCGCCGGGACGATTAGAGACAAAGTAGGACTTGCCAGCCTGACTGTTGGTAGAAAAGTAAATTTCATCCGACCCCGTATTTAACGGATATCCCATGTGGGTAAAATCATTCAACCCATTTGCGGTCATCGCTGCCCGGTAAATATCGAATCCTCCAAGATTTTGGTGTCCTTCGGAGCTAAAAAACAAAGCCTGATGCTCACTATCATAAAAAGGAGAGATTTCATCTTCCATCGTGTTCAATGCGGAGAGATTTACCGGATCAGAAAAGTCTCCATTCTCATTAATATTACTGTACCAGATATCCATTTTTCCTTTCCCATCGGGACGATTACTGGCGAAATATAAAGTTTCCTGATTATTGTTTTTATCAATACCGATGCTAGGTTGGGTAGTATTGTAACCGTTCATATTTATATTTTCGGGCAGGGCAATTGCATTCCCCCAAGTAGAGTCGCTACGCATCTTGCGGTAGTAAATCTGACAATTAGTACTGTCCTTATTGGTATTTCTACTATCACAAACGGTATAATATAGATGATTGCCATTATTTCCAAAAGCGGTATGTGCGACGTTCGTACCACCTTGATTAAAGTCAAGAGTACTTTCTGCCATGGTTCCTCCAGCCTTATCCGCCGTATACAGGCGAGTAACGGGGCTTTCGCAAACGCCAAATCCACTATCAAGATTTTCTCTCAAAGAAGTAAAGTATAGTTTATCGTTGTGAAGTACCGGTGCCATATCTGTGTAAGGCGAATTTACCTTATCATCCAGGTGTTTGATTTCGATAGGATCTTTCTCCAGCGTTCGGGTTGCGGCCCAACGACTATCGTCAATTTCTTTCTGAGCTACTTCGCTATAAGCACCACCAGTCGCGCCACTACCTGCGAGGTAATTATTAAAATGAAAAATGGCTTCGTTGTATTTCCCCATTCTTTTTTTGACGTGTCCTAACCAGTAATCTGTCAAAGGATATATAGTGGCGGCCTCTTTGCTGCTGAGTACTTGCTGGTAATAACGTTCGGCAACGGGATAAACTCTTAATAACCGCGCATTTTCAGCGGCACGATAAAAATTTTCCGTTGTTTCTTTACCAGCCTCATTAATAATGACTTCGTAATTAGCAAGTGCTTCGGAATAGTCCATTCTTTGCTCTGCCTTCACAGCCGCCTTTTGGTAAGCCTTGAGAGATTGAGCCTGTGCGAAAAATGGTAAACATAACAATCCGGCAAGTATCAGAGGGTAAATTATTTTATGCATTAGCTTCAGTTCTGATTAGATAATTTTGTAAGAAGAAATGTAAAATTTTATGATCTATAAATAAACAGGACAGGTAGGACAGAAGTCTACGTCCGGCTTTTTGAGGGTATGAATTACCGAAATTTCGGGACCGCCAAAATTATTGGTGGCGATATTGATATCCGAAATATTAATATCGTAGCTAATTCCTACCGTCCACGCTTTATGGTGAACTTCGATGGCAGGTATGAGGGCGTCACCCGTTCCAAATCCTTCGGCGTTGAAACGATAAGATAATCCGAGTTGAACGGCGAGTTCTTTGGTACGATTCAGATTAAGGTGTTGCTTAACAGCGCCACCGATTAGATATTCGGTATGTGGGCCTTGAAAAGCACCAACCAAGGTGGCCACTACATCCGTTTTTCCACCCACCTGAAAAAGTCCTAATCCATGAATAGCCCAACGAGCAGGTAACTCTACCGTTGGATCATCCCAGAAGCTTTTTTGTGGTGTGTTAATATGAAAGAGGCCTACGCCAAGATCCCAACGGGTTCTTTTCGCCTGATCAGGATGCTGAAAGTGCCAGTTTACCCCAGCCGAGAAGTCAAGATAAATAATGGATTGATCGAAGAAATTTTCGTTATTGGCGAAAGAAGGATCAAATCCTTTGCTACCGAATTGTTCGTCGAATTCGAGGTTATCGGTTTCGAATGAACGCTGGTAGCCAGCCACTTGAAGACCAGCCGAGAGATAATGTTTTTTTGCCACTCTGGTAGTGTAGGCCAGATTTAGTCCTAACTGAGTAGTACCCAGATTTCCGTCACCGGCCCAATCGTGATTAAATACAAGTCCACCGCCGATAAACCTGGTTTTCTCCTCACAGAGATACCATTTTTTATCCACCGCAAAATAAGCAGTGCGGTAGGTTACTGGTACATCGTACCATTGTGCGCGATAATTTCCATTGAAGCGCGTGTCTCCCAAAAATACACCTGTAAGAGCAGGGTTTAGTTGGAGCGGAACATTACCAAATTGGGAAAAGTGAATATCCTGAGCTTTTACGGAATTTACCGTAATAGTGGATAAAAACAGGAGTAGAGCCGCAAGTACGATTCCTTTCACAATAGAAAATCCTGTGAATCGGGTAGATATATTCATCATAAGTTTCTGTTTTCGAAAAACTTTCTTAAAGAAAATAAAATGCAATGTATTTATAGTGTGAATATTACAAATTCTAAAAAAACTGAATTTGTAAACCTAGTCTCTTTTGGGTGAAGTGTGGTGTTCTCTGAGTCTATGAAGCTACTTGTGTGGGTTTTAGCTAATGTATATAAAAGTAGTCACTAATTATTAAAAATAAAAAAGATAATTTATATTTTTTTGTCAATTAGGGATTATAGCTGTCATTTAATAACCTCGGATTAAGACCGTTAATGAAATAGATTCTGACATCAACTTTGCCTTTTTTATGCTAAACTGAGTTGCCTCTTTCAGATTATAACATCAAGATCCTAAAAGGCTATTAGTAGCTTAATTGATTTAATTTAAATGTAAAAAAAGAAGGTATAAAGTAATTAAATTTTCTAAAATCGAAGAAAGATTTTTTATTATTTTCAAATACATCATTAGAATAATTTCACTTCAAAAAATCAGAAAAACATTTAGCCAGCCTAACTTTTTTCAACTAAAAATAGTTGGTCTAACTTGTCTTTTCAAAACAAAAATCCGACTACAAAAACAATAAAAATTCATTCATTTAAATCAAACAACTAATCCTTTCGTTTTTCAATATTTAAACATTCCAGACGCCTCTAAAAATTAATACTTTTGGATACAAAAAAGGACAAAATTTGACTAAAATTTTATCCTTTTTTCACGATATAAAGAAGTTAAGTTTTAATTGTGAAATAATAAAGTTTATTATTGCCAGAAATAATAGAACTTTTTATTATTATTTCCGTTTTATAGAGCGCAATTATCGGTATTTTTAAAAAGTAAAAAAATATCAATTCAATCATCTAATTTTCATTTATTATGGCTAAGAAAAAAGTTGGCATAAAAAAAGCAGCTCCTAAAAAAGCTACTGCCAAAAAAGTGACAGCAAAAAAAGCTGCTGCTAAAAAAACAATCACCAAAAAGCCCGCTGTAAAAAAAGCTGCAGCAAAAAAAACTACTGCTAAAAAAGCAACCGCCAGAAAGCCCGCCGCTAAAAAAGCCGTAGCTAAAAAAACTACTGCTAAAAAAGCAACCGCCAGA
>CALLPK010000067.1 GCA_938015415.1 uncultured Saprospiraceae bacterium | reverse complement strand
AATATTGTGCACTCAATCTTCTACGCGGTCAGCATCTTATTTCCACCCTTATTGATCATCATTATCCCGATTTTTTACATTCAGGCAAAACGCCGACTAACGAATATATTAGGATGGTAAACATAAAAAATCTCTCCAAATCCTACGGGAATAAAAAGGTATTGAAAAATATTAACCTTGAATTAGGGCGTGGCCAGGTCGCTGGTATGGTCGGTGAAAATGGCGCCGGAAAAACCACTCTGTTTAGATGTATTGCCGGAATGGAAAACTACGACGGGCGGATTGATGCGGAAGTTACCAGACTAAAAGACCACGTGGGATTCCTACCTACTAATCCTACTTTTATGTCCAGAATTACGGGGTGGGAATATCTCAAACTACTTTGTGTTGCCCGGAAGTTGAAAACAGAGAATTTTGAAGAACAAAACATATTTGAATTACCCCTTCGACAATACGCAGCAACTTATTCTACTGGTATGAAAAAAAAATTAGCATTGATGGGTATTCTAATACAAAAAAATGAAATTTATATTCTTGACGAACCTTTCAATGGCGTGGACATTCAGAGCAATATAATCATTGCCGAGATTATCAAAAAATTAAAGGCCCAACAGAAAACGATCCTCATTTCATCTCATATTTTTTCTACCTTGAGCGACTGTTGTGACCATATTTATTTATTGGAAAACGGCGAAATTTCACAAACGGTAACCAGGGAAGGATTTTCTGCCCTTAATCAGGAAATGCAATCATTCATATTAGGTGATAAAGTTGATCGCCTTGATATTTAAATCTTAGAGGGACTAAATAAAGATTAGACGTCCAGATATATTACTTATGATGCTTTGTATATCGTTATTTCTGATAACGTAATTTTGCAATTTGCTAAGTTATATGGCTTGTCTTTTCTCTGCGTCCTTGTGCGACAATAGGTCTCTTGGAAAAGAGATTTTTGACATTTCAGTAAGCAAAGCGATTCAATAACTCAACAAGCGAAGCGCTTCAATACCTTACGATCCAATACCATCTCCATTTTATCACCATTAGCTTCTCTTCCTTCCTAAAACTTGCTTATATTTGCGAAAACTTCAAATTCATGGCTGAGTTAGAACAAGTACCTGCAATACTTCTACTAGAAGATGGGAAAACATTTTATGGCAAATCTGCTGGAAAAATAGGAACCACTACTGGAGAAATCTGTTTCAATACCGGAATGACTGGTTACCAGGAAATTTTTACTGATCCTTCTTACTTTGGTCAAATTATGGTGACCACCAATGCTCATATTGGAAATTATGGTATCCTGAACGTAGAATCTGAATCAGACCAAATTACCATTGCTGGGTTGGTCTGTAAAAACTTTATTAACGAGTATTCTCGCCAAATGGGGGATCAGTCAATTCAGGAATATTTTGAAGCGGAAGAACTGGTTGGAATATGTCAGGTAGATACCCGCGAGATCGTTCGGCATATTCGGGATAAAGGAGCCATGAACGCAATCATTTCTTCAGAAATTAGCGACATTGGAAAACTGAAAAATCTACTGGACAAAGTCCCTAACATGGAAGGTCTGGAATTGGCCAGTGAGGTGAGTACCAAGGAGCCCTACTTTTTCGGAGATCCTGCGGCGGAAACGAAAGTAGCGGTATTAGATTTAGGTATTAAAAAGAGTATCCTGAAATGTATGTCCGAACGTGGATGCTACTGTAAAATATTCCCGGCCAAAACTTCCTTTGAAAAAATGAAGGAGTGGAATCCTGATGGCTATTTTATTTCCAATGGTCCTGGTGATCCGGCGCCAATGCAATATGCTGTTGATACGGTCAAAGCTATTCTGACAGAAGATAAACCACTTTTTGGAATTTGTTTAGGACATCAGATTCTCGCACTTGCTCTGGGAATTCCCACTTATAAAATGCATAATGGTCATCGTGGAATCAACCATCCTGTGAAAAATCTGGTGACGGGTAAATGTGAAATCACCAGCCAAAATCATGGTTTCGGCGTTAGCCCCGCTGCGTTAAAGGCCAACGAGGATAAGGTGGAGATCACCCACCTTAATCTTAATGATCAAACAATTGAAGGCATCAAGGTTAAAACCAAAAAAGCATTTTCCGTTCAGTATCATCCGGAAGCTTCTCCCGGTCCGCACGATTCCCGTTATCTATTCAACGAGTTTGTTAACATGATGACCAAGGCAGAACAACTGTCACATTGAAAAAAAAATCTATCACTGCCCTAACCAATATTTTCCCTCAAGCGTTCTGATATTCGTTTGTAGAAAGGCCAAAAGTTTTAATAACTTATTTCAAAAAAAGAAAAACAATGAGCGAAATTATCGACATCCGATCCCGTCAAATTCTTGATTCTCGTGGTAATCCTACCGTAGAAGTAGAAGTAACTACTGCTTACGGTTCCGTCGGCCGGGCAGCGGTTCCGTCTGGTGCCTCTACCGGAAAATACGAAGCCGTAGAATTACGGGATAAAAATAAAAAAATATACTTGGGGAAGGGCGTTACCAAGGCCGTTCGAAACGTAGAAGATCAAATCCGCGAACAACTGATCGGAGTGGACGTTTTTGACCAGATTTATATTGATCAACTAATGATCGATCTGGACGGAACCCATAATAAAAAGAAATTAGGAGCCAACGCTATTTTAGGCGTCTCTCTAGCGGCTGCCAAAGCGGCTGCTTTAGAAAATGATATGTCTTTATACCGCTACGTAGGCGGGGTAGGTGCGCATGTATTACCCGTACCGATGATGAACATTCTCAACGGGGGTTCACACGCAGACAATAGCATCGACTTTCAGGAATTTATGGTGATGCCGGTAGGCGCAGAAAGATTCTCCGACGGATTACGAATGGGCGTTGAAATTTTTCACCACTTAAAAGATGTGCTCAAGAAAAAAGGATATTCTACTAACGTTGGAGACGAAGGTGGTTTTGCACCAAGCATGAAATCTAATGAAGAAGCAATTATTACTGTTATTCAGGCCATCGAAAAAGCAGGTTATCGGCCAGGAGAAGATGTCGTGATTGCGATGGACGCGGCGGCTTCCGAATTCTGGAATAAAAAAGAAAAGAGATATCATTTTCACCAATCTACCGGAGATAAATTAACTTCTGATCAGATGGTTACTTACTGGAAAGAATGGTGTGATAAATATCCAATTTTCTCAATCGAAGATGGACTGGACGAAGACGACTGGAAAGGTTGGGGTAATTTGACGGCAACATTAGGAGATCGTGTACAACTGGTAGGAGACGATTTATTCGTTACCAATACCAAGCGTCTGCAAAGAGGAATCGAAGAAAGTTCAGCGAATTCTATTTTGATCAAAGTAAACCAAATTGGTACTTTAACAGAAACGATCCAGGCGGTTAATCTCGCAACGCGCAACAGCTTTACCAGTGTGATGAGTCATCGATCCGGTGAAACGGAAGATACGACTATTGCCGATTTGGCCGTAGCCCTAAATACCGGACAAATAAAAACCGGTTCTGCTTCCCGTTCGGATAGAATTGCAAAATACAACCAGTTACTTAGAATCGAAGAAGAATTGGGTGATGCCGCGGTTTATCCCGGAAAGGCGCTACTGTTATAAAAAATCACCATAAGATCTAATCATGGCAAAACGAAAAAATCCATTTCAACCACTGCTGGATCGAATTCCAGTCCCGGCGAGAAACCGGTACTTCATGGTAAGTATCCTGTTTCTGGCCTGGATGGTTTTTTTCGATAAACATGATGTATTGACTCAATTTAAACTACAATCCAGTCAAGAACGACTGAGAGCAGATAAAGCATATTATCAGGAAAAAATCGAGGAGGCAAAAGCGGATAAAAAAGATATTGAGCGAGATAAGGAAAAATTTGCCAGAGAGCACTACTATATGCACAAAGATGACGAAGATATTTTTATATTTGTAGAAGAATAAAATAAAATCATAATATATGTCAGTTTTAGTTAACAAAAATTCTAACATCATTGTCCAGGGATTTACCGGAAAGGAAGGCTCTTTTCACGCCGGACAGATGATCGAATACGGAACAAACGTCGTAGGTGGTGTAACGCCTGGTAAAGGAGGGCAATCACATCTCGGTCTGCCCGTATTCAATACCGTAGCCGAAGCCGTTGATAAAGCCAACGCAGATACTACGATCATCTTTGTACCTCCTAAATTTGCTGCTGATGCGGTAATGGAAGCTGCCGAAGCGGGTATCAAGGTAATCATCTGTATTACAGAAGGTATTCCCGTCCAGGATATGGTAAAAGTAAAAGCTTACCTCCGTGATAAAGATTGTCGCTTGATTGGACCTAACTGCCCTGGCGTTATGACACCAGGAGAAGCAAAAGTTGGAATCATGCCCGGATTTATTCACAATCCTGGAAAAATTGGTATTGTTAGCCGATCTGGTACCTTAACTTATGAAGCGGTTGATCAAATTACTAAAGCTGGACTGGGACAGTCTACCTGCATTGGTATTGGTGGTGATCCGATCATTGGTACGACTACTAAAGATGCTGTGGAGCTGCTTATGAATGATCCGGATACGGAAGGTATTGTCATGATCGGTGAGATCGGTGGTAATATGGAAGCAGATGCTGCTCATTGGATTAAAGAACACGGTACTAAGCCCGTCGTCGGATTTATTGCCGGACAGACAGCCCCGGAAGGACGTACCATGGGACACGCCGGAGCAATTATTGGTGGGGAAGATGATACTGCGGCCGCAAAAATGAAAATTATGGAAGCATGTGGTATTCACGTAGTTAATTCTCCGGCAACTATCGGTGAAACGATGATCAAGGCCCTGAAATTGGCTAAGGCGTAATTTTCAAAGCAGGACTTTAATAAACGACTTTTACGAAAAAGGGGATATTAGCAATAATATTCCCTTTTTCTATTAGATTTTAAACGTTATAGCCTGGTTTTTGGTTTAAAGAGGTGTATAACTATATTCTCGTTTAGTGGTCCGTTTTTTTGTAGCTATTAAAAAGCTTCGCTATTTTGAGGATCGTATTATTTTAAAAAAAAATGTCATGAGTATCTCAACTTCTTCTCTGCAACCTGTTGGTCCGGCAGACAGACGCAACGCAACGATTCAATCCATGCAATCACAAGAGTTTGACCTGCTGGTCATCGGTGGAGGTGCCACCGGCGCTGGTATTGCACTCGATGCAGCTGCCAGAGGATTAAAAACAGCGTTGGTTGAAAAAAGAGATTTTGCTTCCGGAACGAGTAGTAAATCTACTAAACTAATCCACGGTGGACTGCGCTACCTGAAGCAGTTGGATATTGCGCTGGTGCGCGAAACTGGAACCGAACGTGCCATCGTTCACCGACTGGCTCCACATCTGGTTCTTCCGGAAAAAATGTTGATGCCACTCATTAAAGATGGAACCTACGGTTACTGGAGTACTTCTTTTGGTCTCTGGGTTTACGATGTTCTGGCCAAGGTAAAAGGGGACGATCGTCGTAAAATGCTCTCCAAGGAACAGGCCCTGGAGCACGAACCATTACTGGATGATCGTATCTTAAAAGGTGGTGGATTTTACGCGGAGTACCGGACGGATGATGCCCGACTAACGATTGAGTTGTTAAAAACAGCGGCGCGAAAAGGAGGACTTGCACTAAACTACACGCAGGCGATTGATTTTATTTATGATGATAAAAAACAAGTAAGAGGTGCTTCCGTTCGAGACAATATAACGAACGAAAGTTTTAATATAAAAGCAAAAAGAGTCGTCTCGGCCAGTGGTCCCTGGGTCGATAAATTGCGTAAGAAAAATGGTTCCCTTTCTGGTAAACGATTGCACCTGACCAAAGGTATTCATCTCGTATTTCCACACCGCAAAATTCCATTAAATCATACCCTCTATTTTGATGTGCCGGACGGAAGAATGGTTTTTGCCATTCCCCGTGGTAAGGTGACCTACGTTGGTACCACCGATACGGAGTACAAGGGTGATCTGAATAGAGTAGTATCGACCAAAGACGACGCAATTTACTTGTTAAACGCAATCAACCACGCGCTGCCTACCGTGAAAGTTGATAAAAATGATATTATTTCCAATTGGGCCGGGCTCCGGCCGTTGATCCACGAAGATGGAAAATCTCCTTCGGAGTTGTCGCGTAAAGATGAAATATTTGTCTCGGATACGGGACTGATTTCCATTGCGGGTGGTAAATTAACGGGCTATCGAAAAATGGCCCAGAGAATTGTAGACTTGGTGGATGAGCAATTACCAGAACCATTCGGACCTTGTCCTACCAAAGATATTCCGTTAACCGAAGATTCATTGAAAGATGCGAAAGCGGTAGAAGGGTATGTTCAGGAGATGGAAAACCGGATAAAAAAACTAGGCCTGATTTCCTACTATGGCTGGTATTTGGTTACTACTTACGGTAAACAAGCCGAAACTATTTTAGAAAAAATGCAGGAATATTCTTCGGATACGCCTGACATTGCGTTGCTACGGGCGGAGACCTGGTTTGGAGTACACCACGAAATGGTTAACAGTGTGGATGATTTGTTGGTAAGACGGACAGGAAGGCTTTATTTTGATATTGAAAGTATTCCACCCGCATTGGATATCGTTTTAGTGGATATGAAAAATTATCTGGGTTGGGACGAAAAACGAACGCAGGAAGAGCGAGAGCGAATGGAACTGTTATTGAAAGATGCGACCACGTATTACGAAAAAGAAATGGAAGCGGCTCCGGTAGTTTTAAATAGGGGTTGACGAAAATAATAGGTGTTTAAAATACTGGACTTGACAATTCTACGGTAATTTTTGAAATAAGGCATCTAACATTAGGACGTTGTCAATTAAGCTCGTGGTATGTTTGTTTTATACGATCCCAAAAGTACTGATAAGTGTAATGAAAAATATTTCTGAATAATTTTCTAATAAAAAGAAAGCAATACCAAAATTAACACCACCACACCCACAGCTACCATCACTCCAACATACTGACCATTATTTCGATGCAGATTATAGAGGGATTCGATGGCGTCCCGCCACACAAATTTTCTGACGTGTGCCTCCCGACCCAATAAGCGATACTTGGTTTTACCAATCCGTTTTTGATCACCGTGTTTTTTTAGAACAAAAAAATCTTTATTTAAAAAAGCCAAATCGAATAACTCGCTTTTAATCACTGCATCTCCGTCCATCTGGTCGATGATAATCGTGTTGGATTTAGGTAAAGTACGCCAGACTCCGGTATTGATATTTCCATCAATCGATAAAAGGTATTCGTCGTCATCGCGAAAGATATGTAAAACCGCTTCGTGGAAATCATCTTTATCACTAATCTCCAACCACCGCGTATCAATGTAAAATTCCCGTTCCCGCAAGTCTTCGCTGTGCATTTTTATTTCTGGTAGGATCATGTCGAGATACTGATCAATGGAGTGTGCCTCGGGAAGTTCGAGACTTAACGTTCGGTTGAGTTTGTCCAGTAATGGATTGTCAATTGCCATAGTGAAATTTGCTAGTTAGCCTGTTGGTTATTGGTTATTGGCTTCCCTTCTTATGTATTCTACGAATGAGGAAAGCCAGTTGGTCAAATACCTAACAAGCAAAAAGATATTACAGACGCTTCTTTTAAATCGCTTTAGCATCCTTACTCAACATATAATTAGCCCCTAAACTAAAGATAAGAATACCGATAAAAAAAGCATTAATGAAGAATTCTGCTTGTGTAAAGATACCAGCAATTCCCAAAAAGCACAAGAGACCCAATAATCCACCTAATTGCTTACGGGATTTACTGCCTGGTAACGTCTTAAAAAAACCACCCACGGGGATCATCAAGAAGATCAGCACCATACTCAGAAGGAAGAGCGTTTCCCCGCCATCCGTGACAAAAAGCCCTTCGTCGGTCAGCTCAAAACTATTTCCCAATAAATAAAAGCTCGCTACCGAAATAATTGCTCCGATCAGTAAAAAACTGACCACGGTGGAGGCCTTAAATTCATCTTCCGTCATCGCATGCTTTCCCAGTGGATGAAACCTTAAAAAAGTATTGGAAATCGGCATGGCAATCCAGGAAGAGAAAGCCATCAGAATATACAGAACAATTAACGGCGTTAGAATCGTCGCCAGCACGGGATAAACATCGGCAATGAAAAGAACAAAATGATAAAAGGCGTAGATGCCAATCAAAAAATACCACCTGCTTTTAGACTGCAATTTGTTCATCCACAAAAAATACTTCAGCACGTAACGGTAGACAATATTCTTGGCCTTAATGGCTTCTTTTAATCCTGATCTGGTATATTCGTTTGTGGGATCCAAACGCAAGGATTCTTTAAAATGGGTAACTGCTTTTTCGTAGTCATCCTGCTCGATGGCTACCCAGCCACGATTGGCGTGAGAAAGGGCATTTTCCGGTGAACGACTCAGCGCAAAATCAATCGAATTAGCTGCTTCTGACTTTCGGTTGAGTTTTACCAGGGCTTGTGTTCGCTGGTTGATCAGATTAATGTTTTCCGGATCAATGGTTAGTCCCTGATCTGCGCCGTCTAAACTCGCCTGCCAGTTTTCTAAATAAAATTCTATTTGGGAAGAGAGCAGAAAAAAATCCGCATCATTTGGATTAATTCGCAGACCTTCCAAAATAGTTGCTTGACAAGCATCAATTTGTTGATTGAAAAATTGAGCACGAGCGAGGTGATGATAAAAATAACCAATATATGGAGCAGCGGCGACTGCCTGTTTTGCCAGATCTAATGCTTCGGGACGACGATTATCTTCCAGGTAACATTCTGACAACATGGCCAGCGCAAACGGATTTTCCGGATCCTGCTGTAAGGCCTGACCGATTTCTTTTTCTGCCTCTCCGTAGCGGTTCTGCCCGATCAATAATTGGGCGCGACGAATATGTGGCGAACCAATCATTTTTTTAGATTTAGGTAACTTAGTATATCATCGTATAAACCACTTTCATTGGAAAACAGCGCGTAATTTTTAGCGGTATTAAACCATTCTTTGGTAGTCGGTTTTTGTAATTTGGCCGCTTGCAAAAGATCAGCGGTTGTCAATGGTTGTGGAACCCCCGATTGCATCGCCGCAGTCAATTTTTGTTCGATCGCCCGATCAATGACCGCCTGCAAATCTGCTCCCGAAAAATCTTTGGTCTGTCTCGCAATCTGATTATAATCGATATTTTGAATAGGTTTATTAGCCAGATGTATTTCTAGAATAGCGGCACGTGCTGCTTCGTCCGGTGGTGGAACAAAAATAATCCGGTCAAATCTACCCGGCCGTCGAAAGGCGGGATCCAAATGCCACGGTGTATTAGTCGCGGCGAGAATTAAAACGCCTTCGTTATCATATTCGATCCCGTCCAGTTCTGATAAAAATTGGTTGATTAAATGCCGTCCCGCACTCTGTCGCATATCGGTACGATTAGCACCGAGCGCATCTGCTTCGTCAAAAAATAAAACGCAGGGTTTTAAGCGGCGTGCTTTTTCAAAAATAGCGTGTAAATTTCGTTCGCTTTGTCCCAGATATAAATCCAGAATATCACTGATCCCAACGGGAATAAAATTGGATTGTACTTCGCCCGCCGTCGCACGAGCCAGATGGGTTTTTCCACAACCTGGAGGGCCGTAGAGCAAAATTCCACCGCCGATTTTTTTTCCGTACGCTTTATAAATTTCGGGGTGGGCGAGCGGATGGATGATCTTCATTCTAATTTCCTCTTTTACCTTTTCCATTCCACCTACTTGCGAGAAATTAGTACTGGGCTTTTCGATGTCAATGGTCGTCTCTTCTTCCGTTTCGGAATTTTCCGCTCCTCCAAGTTTGATTTTTTGAGGTTCCTGTTTTTTTTGATTTAGTAAATTTATTTCTGATTCCAGAAAGGCATCCTTGATGGTTGGATCTAGCAGAATTGCTTTTTCGTAAGCATCTCTTGCTTCCGAACCATTGCCACTTTGTAATAATAACTTTGCGTAGACCAGCCAGGCGCGTATTGGTGGCTTTGGCGCTTTCATCATTTCTTCTACGAGAACCAAGCCGGTAGAAGTTTTAGACAGCCCGCAAAATGCGGTGGCTAAACCTAATTTTACCGAAGCGTCATCGGGGGAAGCGCGGAGGATATTTTTAAAAGTAGCTTCGGCTTCTTCATATTTTTGGTGACGAAGAAGCGCTTGCCCAAATAATTTTTGTAGCGGTATATTATTGGGAGCGCCCGCAATGGCTGCTCTTAATTCTGTCAATTCTTCTGAGTCCATTGGGCGATTCATTAAGTGAAAAAAGTGGATGTTAAGAGCGATTCATTAGGCGATCGGGGAGGCGGATAATATTTTTAATTAGGTTGCTTTCTATTTTTACGTTTACCAAAATATTTTTTATCAACTACTAAAAGGCCAAACGATTCGCAGTTCTCTTTTGTTTGCTGAGCATGATGAGATCCATGTGCCCGCAGAATGGCGCGGGAGTATTTATTATCTAATTGTCGAAACCATTTAAATCGCTGATGGATATAAACATCATGAATCAAAAAATAAATTAAACCATAAATCGAAATTCCTACACCCACAAAAAATAGCCAGCGGTATTCCGGCAGCGAACCAACGATATAGGAGAGCGCACTGGGAATGGCAAAAACCAAAAAGAATAAATCATTCTTTTCAAAAAAGCCTTCGTTATCGTGTGGATTATGATGGTCTTCGTGCCAGCTCCAAAGTATGCCATGCATGATATATTTATGAGCAAACCAAGCCACAAACTCCATCCCGGCTACGGTGATTAAAACGATAAAAAAATAAAGTAAGGCAGTCATAGTTGTAAAATTCCAAAAAATATAAACTGTAATATAAACAACAGGATAGCAACTTTGTTGGTCGTTTTTCCCAGCAATTTAAAATAGGCAGCTAACAAAGGTAAAGCTACAAAAAACCACGCAAAATAATTTTGCAAAGGAATGACATCATTTTCCCAGTTCCAAAAGTTAAGTTCCATCGCTACGGGTTCTATTAAAACGTCTAAAATGGTCATCAACATTGCCCCCAGAGCTGCTTTTATCCAAATATTTCGGGTGGGGACAAGCTGATTGACGGTAGATCCCGCACAGTATACCAACATGGTCCAGTTGACGCCAATCATCAAGGGCGTACCCCATATTTTAGGACCCAACACTTCTCCATATTGATAATCACCGAAAATCAACCCGGTCTGTACGCCCGTTATTTCGACCAGTACGCCCGTTACAAAACAAAGCACGGCTAGTTTCCAAAGGGGTGGATATTCCGTAGGATGCGTCCAGAAGACCAACCCGAGCGAAAGCAGAAGGTTGACGGGCGTCAGCAGTACAAACCGCTCGTCAAAATTTCCTTTGATGCCGATGATTCCAACAGTATAAACAACAACCAGAATAAAACTGGCCAGGGTATTTTTTGATTTCAAGATTCCTGAATTAATTCGCTGACTATTTTTGCGGATAAGAGACAAAGCGGGATTCCGCCGCCGGGATGAACGCTTCCACCACAAAAATATAGATTCTTTATTTTATTGGTAAAATTGGGATGGCGTAAAAAGGCGGCAAAAACGTTATTGGAGTTGGTACCGTATAATGCCCCCTGATAAGAAGCCGTTTTACTTTCGATACTTCTGGGATCAAGAATAGACTCACAGACAATCAAGTCCTTTAAGGTTACGTGGAGCGTCCGACTTATTTTTTCAATAATATGCTCACGGGCCTGTCCAATCAGGGATTCCCAATCCTGCCCTTTATTAGCAGGAACATTGATCATCGTAAACCAGTTTTCGCACCCTTCTGGTGCATCTGCCTTTACCCGTTTTTTTGAAATATTAATATAAACAGTTGGGTCTTCATCAATTTGATTTGCTTCGAGCGCAGCAAATTCTTTCTGGTAATTTTTACTAAATAAAATATTATGAAGTCCCAATTCCTTGAACTCCTTTTTTATTCCCCAATAAAAAATCAACGCGGAAGTAGACCGGGGCTGCGATAAAGTGCGGTGTGGTTGTGATTGATCGGCCAGTAGTTTTTTATAAGTAGGAAAAACATCCATATTGCTAATGACCCTACCGTAACCGATAGTAAGATCCTTTATTCGAATCCCAACAGCTTTCTTTTCCACAACCTCAATTTTATCTACCGCTTGGTTAAAATGAAATTTGACCCCCAAATCCACGGCCAGTTGGTACAAGGCTCGTGTGATCTGGTGCATTCCATCTCTAGGAAAAAAGGCTCCGATATTGTGCTCAAAATGTGGAATGATATTTAACATGCCCGGCGCTTTGTACGGATTGGAACCATTGTAGGTCGCAAAACGATCAAAGAGTTGTATTAGTTTTGGGTGACTTAGCCGTCTTTCGTTATCCTGATGCATGGACTGAAAAACGGCACCGGTGAGCATGGGTATTTGGGTGAGTGAGCGGGCCACTTCTGCGCTAAACCAAGTACCCGGTTTGTGTAATGATTTTTCTAAAAAAGTAGTTCCGGTGAGATGGTATTTTTGGGCACTAGCTGCCAGTATATTTGTAATTTCGACGGCGGGGACACCTAATACTTTTTCCACTTCCGTGGCAAAATCTTCGGCGTCTGCGTACGCTTTCAGACGGGTTCCGTCTTCCCAAAAATAATGACAAATAATATCGAGTCGATCGTACGCAAAATAATCTTTCATGTTTTTTCCTGCCAGGGAAAATAAATCTTCAATGTAGGAAGGCATGGTAAACAGAGAAGGGCCCGCATCAAATCGGTAATCATCTACCTGAATTTCGGTTAGTTTTCCACCGGGATAGTTGTTGGCTTCGTACACATCTACGGGGTAGCCCTTAGCTGCGAGACGAATAGCTGCGGACAATCCGCCAATTCCGGCTCCGATAATACAAATTTTTGAGTTTTCCATTGTTGGTAGTAGTAACCACGAAGATAGAAAACTTGTTTAAATTTAGTCTGCGTATTCTGGTTCTTTTATTTCTACGATGGGAAGTTCTACGAAAAATTTGGTACCTACGCCTACTTCTGTTTCAAACCAAATTCTACCGTTAACAGATTCGATGATATTCTTGGAGATAGCAAGTCCAAGACCGGTTCCAGAATTTTTGGTGGTAAAGTTAGGAACAAATACCTTATCCTTTTTGTCATCCGAAATACCGGACCCATTATCATGAACACATACGATGGCTACTTCGTCGTCTTGCTTGTAGAGCGAAACGGTGATGACGCCATTGCGTTCTTCCGGAATGGCCTGAATGGCGTTTTTAATCAAATTATTAAATACCCTGACCAGATGATTTTTATCCGCAAAAACCACAAAAGTTTCTTTGGGTACGCTGAGTCTCAAATCGACATTTTCACTTCGGAAAAGATTATAGACACTCTGCACGTGATTGTTCAAAATGATTTGCTGATTTTCGGCCTGTGGCATTTTGGCAAAGTTTGAAAACTCCGTGGCAATATGGGACAGATTATCAATTTGTTCAATCAAAGTAGCAGCCACTCTTTTTAGTAATGGTTCAATGTTATCCGGGCGAGACTGGAAAGCATGCTGTAGATACTGGATGCTCAATTTCATGGGCGTCAGTGGGTTTTTGATTTCGTGCGCAACTTGTTTGGCCATCTCGCGCCACGCCCCTTCCCGTTCGGACTGTGCTAGTTTTTGGACGGAAGAATCCAGTTGGCGGATCATTTTATTATATTCTTTGATCAGGGCTCCAATTTCGTCATCACTTTCCCATTCCAGGGGCGTGTTGTTCTGTCCGAGTTTAGTCTCTTTAAGTTTTTCTCCAATTTTGGTAATATGTTTGGTGATGGAACGTGCGGTCCACATGGCAATGCCTCCCGCGATAAATAGCAGAAAGACATACACATTGATCAACGTACTCAGGAAGAGCGTTACGTCATTGCTCATTTTACTTTGCTTAGAATAGTAGGGCAGTCCCATATAAGCCACCGGCTTTTCATCGGGTCCGAGTAAAGAAACGTAAGCTGCTTTATATTTTAGGCTACCAATATGCTCACCGTCCTGCGTGTAGTGGGAGCGTCTATGCTGTGATAGCGCCTGAAAAGCCACCGAACCCATCTGCCGTGAGATGACCTCTTTACGATATAAATCTTCTTCGGAAGAACCGATTAGTTCACCATTTAGATCGTAGAGGTTGATGTCAATCCGATGCGTTTCGGAAACGGGTTTTAAAATAGATTTTATATCGTTTATATCTAAATCTCCTCTGATCATGCTCATTCTTTCTATTTCTCGCTGAGCGTCGGTAAGTACCGAGCTGGCTTTTCTTTCCAGTCTTTTTTCGTGATACTCTTCCGAAGAGTTTTTGAAAAACCAAGTGGTCGTAAAACCAATAAATAAAAAGGAAAAAACGGTAAGCACCACGACTGCGAGCTGTATCTTATTTTTTAAAGAAGGACTTCGCAGCAGATAGAAATTGAAAGTGTTAGGTACAAATTTAAAAATTGTATTCAGCCCCATCGCAATAAAAACAATTCCGATCATGAGGGTCAGCATGTACGAAAACAGAGAGATCATTTTGATAATGGTATCCCGATCCCGTCCAATAATAACCACTGTTTTTTCGTCGGCTGACTGATAAATTATTTCCGTTCGGTTACCAATGGTCTGTTCCATGTGTTTATCCGGTCCGGGTAGATTATCGAGTGTAAGTACGGATCCATAAACATTACCTCTAGAGTCTAGCTGTTTTCTATTGTTGTAAACGGCGAAATCATATTTATTGAGTCTTTGTAATCTTTTGTAAGGTTGATCGACGAGTAGCTCTGTATAAACTTTGGACTGTTCTCGTCGGGAACGGACAAATTCTAGGACCATGGTGTTTTCCTGAGGATTAAGAATTTCTCCCGAGATGGGGATTTCGAGCAGGTACGACCAGTTTTGTTCTTCTGCATTTTCATAAAAATATAAATCCGAACCCGAATGATCACCTTTTACCCGGGTAGCTTTCTTTAATTTATTTTGAAAGACGTCATAGTTACCCTGACCTTCTTTTAGCGTAGGAGATTTGTATTTATTAAAAATATTGAGTTTGTATCTATAATTATAGAATAGGTAATTATCCGAAGTTAGAAAAACGTCTAACTGATCTTCAATTTTTTCTGATTCCGCGGTAAAAGGAAATACAATGGAATCAATTTGTGCAGCAATTACTTTATCATTTTTTACAAAATCCACCAAATTTTTTATGGAACTCTCAGCGTAAGGATCGCGAAGCACCGAAAGTTCACGAGCGTAATCAGAGCGAATGGTATTGTCTAAATACGAATTGTACATAAACAAAAGTACAGAAGGGAAAAATGCTAAAATTCCTAAAAGAAAAATAAAGTACAAAAGATCTACATGGGGCCGTTCCACGAAAAGATCAAAAAAGATAATGAGGATAAAAGAAATCGCAAATAAGATACCCCAGTTAATTAGAAAGTCAAATGCAAAAAAGACTGGAAATGCCATTAAATTGGCCAGGCCAAGAGCGATCAACCTGCGTTTAAATGGTATTTCCATTTTTTTGACAATCAAAATCATCCGGTGAGAGAAAACAAAAAGCGCGGTCAGTAGAATCACCACTGCAACGATGGCTACAATACTTTTTGAATCTAAATTGAAAACATTATTAAAATCATAATTCAGGCTGGAATTAAATACGATCATTTTGAATACGGCCGTCAGGGACAAAAAACTCAGAACGATAGAAAAATAACTCATTACGGTTAAGCCGAACTGCTTATTTTTGCTTATCACTTTATTACGTTGCATCGGGTATGCCTGGTGAAAAAACACCATCAGCCAAAGTAATAAACTAACATCGATAAACATATCCCCCAGAGAATTGGTCCAGAGAGAGTCAAATATTTTTTGGAAAAAAGGAAGCGCCGAAAAACGATCTGTAAAGCCACCAACAATACTGATGAAGCGTAAAGATAAGACCGTTCCTATCATAAAAGCCGCTCCCATCCAGGGCTGGTGTTTTTTTATTATTCTAAGGGTAGTGAGGTGAATAAATATGCTCAGCATAAAGAGCCCCGAAAAAATTAAGAGACAAAGCAAACGTTGATAACGTATATCCACCAGATTATCGGGGGCATCAAGATAGATGAGCCGTTTCCCGTTTTTATTATTAATCTCATAGTCTGTAAAATCATCGGACAGCTCTACCATAGTGGGAATCTGATCATCCGCCACAAATTGATCTTTGATATAGTTACTAATCAGTTGATAATTATAACGAATAGGAATCATCGCATGGATGTTGTACTGACCTAATTTTTCGTCAATACTGGTTTGACTGGTTAATTCATAATAGCCATTGGTATGCGAAATAAATTGGCTGGTGCGTTCTCCGTTATCGTAACCGAACGCCTTGACTGGTAAGGTAGAAAGATTATTATTCCAAAAAATAATCTTATCGTTCTTTGTGATATAAATCGTGAAATCTTCTCCGGCTAACTGCTGTAGTTTTTTAAGATCTGCGGCTCTTTTGGCAAGACTTTCACTATCTGCTCCGGTAATCCGGTAGATGAAATCTCGATCTTCCATAATACTTTCTACCCGGGCTTCCTGCTGGTGGAGATAATCTTCTATAACCGTTTCGTAACGAGCTAGACTAGTCTGACGATCTGTATAATAATCGTAGCCTGCGGCAAGAAAAAAGAATAGAAAAGCCAAGGAAAGTGACGTAAGCTGACTTCTGGTCATTGTAATAGCTAATTTAGTAGGAATTCTTAGCTTTTTCCCACAAAATTTAATCCAAATCTTATCTTATGATAAAAAAAATAAATATAAGTGTATTTATCCTTGAAAACAACAAAATCCGGGTTTCTTAACGTGAATTTAGCAGAATAACGTACTTTTAACTTTACTACGGGCCACTCTGTCGCGGTTTCGACTTCGGTCGGAAATGAGGAAAGTCCGGACAACGTAGCGTACCACACCATCTAACGGATGGGGTATGGCAGATTTTCGAATCTATCATAAACAGCAAGTGTCGCAGAAAATAACCGTCCTGGCGTCATGCTGGGATAAGGGTGAAAATGTGCGGTAAGAGCGCACGGTCGGAACGGGTAACCGCTCCGGTGGATAAACCTTGTGGGTTGAAATGCCACATACATCTCGATTGACTTTTTGCCTCCTGGAGGCAAAAAGTCAGCAAAGTTACGCGCTTGGTTTGCTTCGGCAAGTCGGGAGGGGTAGGCAGCTAGAGGTCCTGTGTAAGCAGTATCCAAGATAAATGACAGAGCTTTTCGGGCTTCGGCCAGAATTGACAAAATCCGGCTTATCGGCCCGTAGTAATTTTTAACCTTTCTTGGTAGCAAGTCTAAGTACAATGTGTACTAGTGCTAAGGTTGATTTTTCTTTTTAACGCAAAAAAAACAAGATGGATCGTTATTCTTTTTTATGCTTTTTAGTGTGTTTTGTGCTAACATTTTCCTTGCGAGGACAGGAGGGTTGTACTGATCCACAAGCCATTAATTTCGATCCGGGAGCCACCCAAAATGATGGCTCCTGCCTTTATGGAGCGACTCAATATCAGATGGAACAGAGAGCTACACTACCGGAGATATTAGAGGAAGCTTCGGGGGCAGCGTATCTTGATGGGGAGTTTTGGACACTTAATGATGGTGGTAATCCAAACGAAATTTATCGGATAGATACGTTGACTGGCGAGGTACTGCAAACCGTTTTGGTCGGTGCGTTGGAAAACGAAGACTGGGAAGATATGGCGCAAAATGATACCCATCTTTTTGTGGGCGATTTTGGTAATAATCCCGGAAATCGGATGGATCTGCAGATTGGACAAATTGATCGTAGTAATTTAGGTAACCTGATTGTTAGTGCGCAGATAATTAATTTCTCCTACAGCGATCAAACTGATTTTACGGAACGGTTTAATGACAACGATTATGATTGTGAAGCGTTCTTTTTCTATCAGGATTCACTTCACCTTTTTACCAAAAATTGGGTAGATGAAAAGACGCGTCATTATACGTTGCCAGCCACGCCCGGCACGCACGTAGCGCAGCTGCGGGAAACTTTTGACTCGGAAGGGCTGATCACCGGAGCGGCAATTGACGAGGAGAAGGGAACCATTTCTCTGTTAGGTTATACGCCGAGTGGCGTGAACTTTATGTGGCTCTTATTTGATTATCCGTCCCATCATTTTTTCTCTGGAAATATCCGAAAAATAAACTTGGGTACGGGCTTGACCAATAGCCAGACGGAAGGAATTATTTTTACTGAAAATGGGGCTGGATTTGTCGTCTCTGAGAATTTTAATTTCCTGCCTCCAAGATTATTACGTTTTAATACCGAGCAATGGATTGGCGATATTACAACCGATGTAAACGACCCGATACTAATCGATGAGACCTTAAACTTAAAAATATATCCATTGCCATTTGGTGATCAAATGACCTTGAAGTGGGAAACAGATATCGTAGGAAACAGGGTAGTGGAAATTTTTGATTTATTAGGAAAACTCGTCTATCAGCGAAGTTTAAATGGTGCAGAAGAAGAGCTTTTAATTGATACTACGTCTTTTTCCAGTGGACCTTATCTGGCCAGAGTTAGTGATAAAAACAGAATTATCAATAGAGTAATTCTACGAAAATAATAGTAAATGAATAGGAATGTTCCCAGTTATAGAGTAAGTAATTTCATTCCCATTCCTCCCCATTGTTGACCAAAAAATAGTTGGCCCTCTTTTACGTAAAAAGAGGGCCAACTGACCAACAAGCTAACAGCTAACTAGCAATATTTTTCATACCTCTACTCCTCGTCAAATTCACCATCGGCGAAATCAAACAATAAGGAGAATCGTAAAGTATTGTCAAGTGGATTACGTTGATTAGTCGTCGGTACCAAATAAGAAAAATTCAAACCAAACACATTGTATTTTAATCCTAGTCCAACGGTAAAAAACTTACGATTTCCTTTCGTAGCATGCTCCGTATAATATCCTGCTCGTACGGCAAATTGCTTATCGTACCAGTACTCCAAGCCGAGCGAGTAAGAGAGTTCTCTCAACTCTTCCGAAAAACCACCGGGCGCATCACTAAAAGATCCAAGTACCCCGCTAAACATTGATTGTTCGCGGTAGTCAGGAATACCTGCTTCTCCGGATTGATCACAATTATTTGGACCCGTAGTTCCGGCATTTTCGTTAAGGCAAGGCGTAGGAACCAGAAGTTTATTAATGTCCGTAGTAACCGTCAGCGAGTTAAACTCGTCAAAGTTGAATTCCCAGGCCGCTCCAATTCCGAGATTGGCAGGAATAAAATCTTTATTGATAGAATTGGTATAGGAAATTTTAGTTCCGAGGTTAGATACCGCTGCTCCGATTCTTAAATTGGATTCGTTAGCCGTAAACTCAATCGGTGTTTGGAAAGTCAGGGAGAAGTCAGCACCTCCGGCAATACCGGGTTTGATTTCTACATCATTTACTAACTGACCGGCAGCCAAATTAGAGAAAATAAATTTTGGCGCTACCGCTACCGATAACTTCTCCGATAATTTTCTGGAATAAGCTACTGAGATTTCAAATTCGTTTGGATTTCCGGTTCCAAGGCTGGTTCCCTGATTGTCGGTAAAGTTGATTTCTCCCAGCGAGAAGTAACGTAAAGAAACGCCGACCGCCTGGAGATCGCCAAATTTCTTGTAGCCGGAAAGATATGCCATGTAAACATCCTGTAGACCCAGTGCCTTCAACCAGGGAGTATAAGTGACAGAAACGGCCATATCTTGTTCGGCAGTTACCAGCTTGGAAGCATTGAAGTGCATGGAGTTGGCATCCGCCGAAGTAGCGATACCCGCATCTCCAAGTGCACCTGCTCTGGCATCCGGAATAATTCTTAGAAAAGGAACGGCTGTAATCAGAGTATTGATACATGGACCACCACCGGGTGCTTCAAAAACTCCGCTATCGGCGTTGAATTCACAACCAAACCCTTGTGCGTTGATATTCGTGAAAGCTGCGACAAGGACTAAAACAGCAAAAAGTAAACGTATTTTTAATCTATTCATGATTTTTATTCAGGTTTCAAAAAAAGAATTGCAAATATAAGGTAAGTTCTGAAGATTAGTAAAAAAAAATTGAATGGTAATATTTGGGGTTTCACACAGATGTTACCATTCATTAACATAATTTTAAGACTTTTATTTTATACGGTCTCTTTTTTTATAAAAAAAGTTCAAATGCGCATCAGAAGTTGATGCTTATATTTATTTCCAACCCCTGATTCGGATTTCTACTTGAGAATCACTAATTTTTCAAAATCACTTTCAGTACGAATATCTTCGTCCTTGGCATTCGTACCCTTAACTTTAATTTTATAAAGGTATACGCCCCTTGCCAGACGGTCGCCGTAGTCGTCTTTTCCATCCCAGTTTACATCGGTAACCCGGAATCCGTCCGCATAAATATCTTTTTCAATGGTTTTTACCAATTTTCCGGAAACGGTAAAAATTTGCACTAAAATCTGTAAATCCTGACCGCTGAGTTGATGCTCAAACTGGAAATTGGTATTGGTCGTAAACGGATTCGGATAATTCAGCACATGCTTCAGGGCAGCATCTTCACTATTAAACACTAAAAATTCTGTGCTGCCTTCGCCGGAATTATTGGATGTGTCCCAGGCTTTGACGTTTATTCGGTGCAACCCTTCTTCCATATCGAATAAAGGAAAACGGACCGTACCTTTGGAATAATCATCCAGTTCGGCGGTATAAAAGTCATTTAAAACATAAGTATCCTGGGTTTGATCATCCAGTACCGCCGTCAGATCGTGACCTATACTTATCCCCCCAATGTTGATGCCATTATCATCGGATAAATTCACTAGTAAAACCGGATCTTTATCGGTCGTTCCACCGGTGACAAAATCTTCCGTATTCATAAATACCTCCACAATGGGTCCCTGATCATCGACAATGGGGTTAGCACTTGTACCACCAATGACCATTTTATCATAAAAACCATTCGCATCGCGGGTACCATCTTCGGCGTAATAACTAATTTTACCAAAACCAAAATTGTAATCAATATCTTTGGGGACAATAAACTTAAAAGAGAAGAGCCCGTTGGTAACCGTGGCGACTCCCTTGAAGAGGATATTCTTACGAAGCTCAAAATCTTTGACCTCATTACCTCCCTGACCAAAAGTCTGTAACCGGGAAATTTTATCGTAGATGGTTGGATAGACCCGTCCATTAAAATCAGACATCACGTTGCCATCGTTATCAAAAACATAGCCCGTAATGGTCACTTTTTCCAGTGCCCTGATGGTATCCGGTGTGGTAGATGCTTCCACCGAGCGACCATTAATGGTAGTAGTTCCTACATTATATTGAGGAATTGCCAGCCGCTGGGCCGGATCCCCCAGGAGGGTGAATTTACGGTTATTAACATTACTAGCACCATTACCATTTTTAGAATTTCTTAGAATTTCACCAAATGCAAGGCCACCATTCTCTTTATCATTAAAAATATTGTTAAATACACCTCTCGTTAGCGTAAAGTTACTGCTGGAAAAAACCGCTCGTACCGTAGTGAATAGCGCAATTGCTCCACCATCTGGCTTCATCACTGCAACCTCTGCTCCGGGGAAGTCGGTGTGATCATCATAGCCCCCAAAACTGCAAGTGGCCGTAATGACTAAAGGTAAACGTTCAAAATTACGCCAGCTTTCAATGTCTTCTACCTGCAAAACTCTTTCTTGCGCCCAACCGGTTGGTCCACCGTGACCAAGGTAGTTTGTGACCAGTGAGCCACGAAACGCATTTCGGTTTAAGGATTGGTTGGCCTGAGGAAATCGAATTCCTCCCGAAGTGGTTACCCGTTGAAAAGCGTCAAAAAGAATTTTATCAATATTAAAATAATTGTGTCGTTGAGTAGTTGTATCTGCAATTTGGTTGGCTTGATTGGTATGTGTGTTTGAATCGCCATCATCTCCGACAAAGAGCAACTGATTTCGCCAATCACGAAACCGCGTAGGATCCGTATCGTAGAAAATTACTTTGTCAACGTACTTGTCAGCTGTAAAAGCATCTCGCGCCGGGATTCTACCAACGGCAATATCTACGGCACCACTCAGATTACTACCATCTTCTTCAGAGACTAATGCAAAATAATCATCTGCTGGAAATCCGAAAATCGGATTAAGATGCGTATCTGTTTGGTAAACCGGAATGTAGTTATCAAGATTGGGCGTATTGGTGATATTTCTATAATCGTAAGAACCATCTCCAAATAGTAGCAGGTATTTGAAATCTTCGTCTCTATCGTACAACATTCGGACAAAATCCCGGATAGCCGTAGGATCTTGTTTTCCGGAAGAAAATTCGTTGTATAGCTGATCAATCAGCACCGTCACTACTTCAAGGTTACTATGTTGACGGCGATGATCTGCGAGTCTCTGAGTGGCAGTTTCAAATTCTGAATGATAGACGATCACCATATCTGCTCTTTGAATGGCATGAATATTTTGGTTAGCAACCAGCCCTATTGCTTCGGGAGAAAGCAGTCCATCCTGTTGGTTAAAGGCTATAAAAGTTCTGATCGGATTACTAGGAATAATATTGACACCAAATCTATAAATATTACCTGATGTTTCGCCCTTTTGGATACGGGGGCGTAGTGGATCCGTGATATCCCAAATCTGATGGTTATTATTAATTCCTTGTACCTCGTAAGTTGCATTGGCGTAGTCCCTTACGTTGATGTCGCGAAAGTCCATTTGATTACCAGCCATTATTAATTCCCGTCGGACATTTACCTGAACATAATCCAGAAAAGCTTCGTTAATCTGTGTCGCATCGGGTGGGTTGGTTACCTGAATGGTTAAATTGCTTTGTGCGCCCTGAAAGGTTCCGTTTACCGTTTTGCTGTTGGCAAAGGTGGTCTCTGCTTCGTTTAATCTCACGCCACTTGCGTTGGTACTTCGGAAAGTTTCTCCTCCCGCAATTACATTAAAATAAGAAGAACTGGCAGATCGCAGGGCCATCGTTACGGAGACATCCGCTTCGGCGGAAGAGACGATATTCGGAAATTCAAAATTATAATTTCTCTCGCGAGTAGGATTGAATTGGTCTCCGTACCAGGTTTTTCCAGTACCATGGCCGCCACGGGCGAGGGCACCTAATAAGTTTATTTTATCCTCTTCAAAACGATCAAAATCGTTAAAAGTCGTCACAGTATAATCAGGCGCATTAATTGAATTTTGGTCAATCATTATTTGTGCTTCTCCACTATTTACCTTTAAGAAGTAATAACTGCGCGTATCATAGGGATTTTGGGGCCGATCGTAGCGATCACGAGTATCATTAAAATACCATTTGTGTGGTCCTTCTCCGTAAAATAAAATATAGTCACCACTATCAAAAGAATTGTCTCCTCCGTCAATGATCTGGATATGGTTTTCCACTAAATCATCTTCGCGGAAAGTGGCTATGGTTTCAGGAAGAAAACCGCCGCCATTTCCAAAAAGCCGGATTTGTTTAGGGTCAATATTATCAATATCCATTTTTAAATCGTCTTTCAGGAAATTATAATCTAATTTATAAACACCATCTTCCGCCACGGCAATTTTATAAATGAGACCGTCCTGCAATATTGAGGTAAAGGTATTAGGTGGGGGAGGAGGGGTAAGGGTGGCATCCGTTTCTTGGTAAGAAACATTAAGTCCAAAACTGATTAAACGTTCAAAGCGACCATCTGCTGTTTTCCGGATGGGTAATAATTGAACATTTCCAAAGTACGATCTTCTGTCTTTAACAATGGTGCTATTGATTGTAATATCTTCGGTAACGACAAGATTAGCTTCTTCGGTAGTTAATTGATCGAAGGGTTCGTAGGTTGCACTGGTGATGGTCGGCGTAAGTGCTCCTTTGCCAGAAACAGGAAAACGAAAGTTGATAACCGGCAAAACTGGATTAGTGGGATGTTGTGCCGAACCTTCAAATACCCAAAATTTCTTTTCGCTTATTCCCAGAGGATTATAAATATTTGGAGTCGCTGACCAATTGAGTTCTTTTTTTACCTTAAAAACTGAATTTTGAGCAGACAACTGACAAAATATAAAAGCGAATAAAATAAATAGGCTAAATCTGATTTTCATAATTGAGGTAGTATTACATTTGTAAATGCGGACGGAAGTGTTTAAACAGTTATAATAATCGCAGCATAAACTAAAAACTGTTATCAAAACGTTAATACCTTGCTACTATTGTACATATATAACGCTATATTGAGCCGTATTTTATATTTTAACAAACTTAATTACTTTATCTGTTCATTGACCATTCAAAATAAGTAAATGCGAAGACAAATCCTGATATTAATGGTAGTTTTATTTGGTTATAATGTCGTATTTGGACAAGACCCGGTATTTAGCCAATATTATGCTGCCCCCCTACAACTGAATCCCGCCTTTGCTGGTACTGGTTATGCACCTCAGGTATCACTAAACTATCGCAATCAATGGCCAACGCTTAATGCCTACGTGACTTATGCCGCATCTTATGATCAGTTTATTGGCCATTTAAATAGCGGATTCGGCTTTATGGTTCAAACAGATGATGCAGGAGAAGGATTAATCAAAACCAATAAAGTAGCCGGTTTTTTTGCTTATCGAATACAAATAAATAAAGAGTGGTACGCAAAAATAGGAGCCGAAGTCGCTTGGGTACAGGGGCGATACAATTGGGCTGCCTTTATGTTTGGTGATCAACTTTCAAAAACAACGGGACCTATCTCTGCGGGTGGCACACCGTTTCCTACTAATGAAATAACACCAGAAAACCTCAATAATACTTACGGTGATATTTCGGCGGGTATGTTGGTTTATAATAAAATGTTCTATGGAGGATTTTCTATTAAACATATTAACCGGCCCAACGAATCCATCATTCTGACCAATGAGAACTTATTTGCGGGACTTCCGTATCGCTTCTCGGTACATGCGGGTGCGCAAATACCCTTGATAGAAGGCAATAAACGTAAACCTGCGGCGTTTATATCTCCAAACATCATGATGGTGCGTCAGGGAGACTTCGGTCAAATCAATGCTGGCGCTAATTTAGGATACGGATCATTTTTTGTTGGTGGTTGGTATCGTCACGCAAAAACAAATTCGGATGCGGTAATCGCAGTCGCTGGAGTAGAGCAGGGAATATTCAAAATAGGGTATAGTTACGACTTCACGGTATCCCAGTTGAATAACACGGGCGGAAGCCACGAAATCTCCTTAAGAATCAAACCAAGAGAACCAAAACAAGATTTTAACGATTGTTTTCAATTGTTTCGGTGATTTTTTTGCACTTTTGCAGAATCATTACCTGATGATTAGCACGAATATTGTATATTTTCATATCTATCAGTATGTGGATGCCAATTTTGTAATTTAAATTTTAAGAATAAATTCAATGAAAAAACTGCTCAAGTTAAGTTCAATCCTTCTACTATTAGTTGTCTTTTTGCCTTCCTGTAAGAAAAGTGAGCGATCCGCTACGACCGGCTGGAAGTATAACGACCAAAAATGGGGTGGATTTGAGAAAAAAAGCTACGAAGGTCAGGTCACTGGTCCTAATTTAGTATTGATTGAAGGAGGTACTTTCTCGATGGGAGTAACTGACCAGGATGTTACTTACGATTGGAATGCAATTCCAAGACGAGTAACGGTTTCCTCCTTTTATATGGATGAAACAGAGGTTGCCAACATCGATTATAAAGAATACCTATACTGGATCGAACGTGTTTTTGGTGAGTCTTACCCAGAGGTTTATCTGAATGCACTTCCTGATACCTTAGTATGGCGGGAAGAATTGGCTTATAATGAGCCGTTTGTAGAGACCTATTTCCGTCACCCATCTTATGACGATTACCCGGTGGTTGGAGTCAACTGGATTCAGGCCAACGAATTTTGTCAATGGAGAACCGATCGTGTCAACGAAGCAATTCTGATAGAACGTGGTATTCTGAACGCCAATATGGAACAACGGGACGAAGAAAACTTTAATACGGAAGCTTATTTAGCTAACAAGTATCAAGGTGACGTTAAAAAGAATCTAAAAGATATGAAGACCGGAGGGGAACGTCCGGTTAAGTTCGAAGATGGTATCTTATTACCTTCCTACCGACTTCCAACGGAGGCAGAATGGGAATATGCAGCACTCGCGCTTGTAGGTAATTTGGCTTCGGAGCAGGACGAAAGAATCACAGATCGTCGTATTTATCCATGGAGTGGGAATACCGTTCGATACCAAAAGAGAGATAAAAGTCAGGGAAGAATACTTGCAAACTTTAAGCGAGGTCGTGGTGATTATATGGGAATGGCTGGTAACTTGAATGACCAGGCGCATATTACCGCACCGGTCAGAAAATTCCTTCCAAATGATTTTGGACTTTATAATATGGCCGGTAATGTAAATGAATGGACTATGGATCTTTACCGACCATTGACCAGTATGACTTTACGAGATGTAGAGAATCACGATCTGAATCCTTATCGTGGAGGTAAGTTCAAAACTAAGATTTTAGATGAGAATGGTGCACCAGTAGATAAGGATAGTTTAGGACGAATTCGCTATCGTTACGTAGAAGATGATGAGGTAGCTACCCGTGAGAACTACAAACGTGGTCAGGTTTATAACTATCTGGATGGAGATAAAGAATCTTATGTATTATACGATTATGGAAAAACTTCTTTAATTAGTGATAAGTCACGCGTAATTAAAGGTGGTTCGTGGGCAGATCGCGCATTTTGGTTGTCTCCGGGTGCGAGAAGATTTAAAGAAGAAGATAAGTCAGACCGTACCATCGGTTTTCGTTGTGCGATGACTCGTACCGGTGGATCTACCGGTAATGAGGATACAGGAGGAAATACTTTTAAATCAAAGAAAAAGAAGAAGAAAAAAGGGATGTTTAAGTAAAATTAGCATCTGAGAAAAATCTTCCTTTTTATATATCCTAAAAGTCTCTACATTTGTTAAAAAATGTAGAGACTTTTTTTATGGATAATATATTAAATACCGTTTACGGAAAGTTAGAAGAAGGAGCCGATTTAGTGACTGATAGTCGTAGAATAACGGACGGGTGTGTCTATCTGGCTTTGAAAGGACCACGATTTAATGGAAATACCTTTGCGGTGGAAGCGCGGGAAAAAGGAGCAGCATATGTAGTTGTCGATGAGGCGAACTTTATCATCGATGATAAATGCCTGCTGGTGCCGGATGGGTTAAAATTTTTACAAAAATTGGCCCGGTATCACCGACAACAGTTTTCGATTCCAGTCATTGCGATTACAGGAAGCAATGGAAAAACGACGACCAAAGAATTACTGGCCGCTGTTATGAAGTCCACCTATGCCATACATTTTACTCAGGGGAATTTTAACAATCACATTGGCGTCCCGCTTACTTTACTCAAAATGCCAAAAGAAACAGAGGTAGCAATTATTGAAATGGGGGCAAATCATCAGGGAGAAATTGCCGCATTATGCGAAATTGCCGAGCCTACTCATGGAATTATTACGAATATTGGCAAAGCCCATCTGGAAGGTTTTGGAGGACTGGAAGGGGTGAAAAAAGGTAAATCTGAGTTATATAATTATCTGGCCAATCATAATGGAGTTGCTTTTATCAATCGCAACGAAAAATATTTGGAAGAATTAGCGGATAAAATTAAGCACAAGGTATTTTACACAAAAAGTGAACATCCTGACACCGCAGTAAAGGATATTGAAATAAAATTAACGGCAGAGCAGCCTTTCTTAACGGCTGAGTTTTTGTCCGGTGAAGCATCGACGTTGACCACGGCCTTTAGTGCGTTAGTTGGAATATATAACTTTGGGAATATGATGACGGCAATTGCTTTGGGTAAATATTTTAAAGTTTCGGGAGAAGCGATAAAGGCCGCAATAGAAGGATATATTCCTCAAAACAATCGCTCTGAATTAAGAAAAATAGCTTCAAATACCTTTATTTTAGATGCCTATAATGCAAATCCAACCAGTACGAATGCCGCCCTGGAAAATTTTGAAAAATTAAAAGCTACTCATAAGGTAATCATTTTAGGAGATATGCTGGAATTGGGCAAATACAGCAAAAGGGCCCACCGTGAAATTCTCGATCGCATAAAAGCAATTGAAACAAAGGCTGTTTATCTGGTTGGTCCAAATTATCAAGCAGCTATTCTTCCTTCTGACGAAGTACATGCCTGTTCGGATGTAGATGCGCTGAAGAGTGCTTTAAGTTCAAATACCTGGGAGAACAGCTTGATTCTGTTAAAAGGCTCAAGGAGCATTGGTTTAGAAAAAATTTTAACGGTCTTTCAAGGTTAAGGTAGTAGTAATCCAAGGTTTAAAAGAATGCTTATTGGCATCAGAAAAGATTTAAATCCATTTAAACATTATCCTTAGGATAATTTATGAAAAGCCCGTACCAATCGGCTAGTCATTTCATCCTGACAAGCAGCCTTATAATCTTCGTAAGAGCAGGGAACCATTTCTGTTCGTTTTCCTTTTCCTTTTAAGGGTACTTCCAGCCACCATCGACCACTTTTATTGCTTTTCCAAAAGTGGATTTGATGATCTCTGTTTTTATTTTCGACAATATATTCAATCAGGCCCTGACTGGAAACCGGGTAGTCTTTCTTTCTGTTTTTCACCCCCTCCATAAAATACCAGATAAGTTGTGCAATGGTCTTTGCTGTTTGTAGTTGAGGATCTTTCTCATGATGATATCCGTAAAATCCAATAGAGGTCAATCGATCGCTTAGTCCCGCATAGCGACAAAGCTGGCAAGCTTCTTCGGAGAACAAACCGCTTGGGGATGGATCCGCCTGAGCAGGAGCTTCTAATGATTTTAAGGCGGCGATATTGAAGGTCAATAAATCCGCATAACGAACTAATGGTTCGGTTTCTGTAATATCTTTTCGGATATCTCCCAGTCTGACCAATTCGTGGTTGGCTCCAGCGAGATCAGAGATTACTTTTGAAGAGGTAAAATGAGACTGATAGGCCAGTACACCTAGATTGAAAAGGGTAGGCGATTTTTTTGTTATTAAGTTACTTAGATAGAAAAGATCTTTTTTTTCATTTTTAGAAATATTTAAGCGAATTTTTTCATCCACTATAGCCAAATTTACGTATTTACGTAAGTGGTAAGATTGATAATGAGCTACTGAATGATCAATATCTCGACCTAAAATAATTGGAACAATATTGCTGTCCAGGAGTTCTTTAATCACAGGTATAAGAAAAGAATGATTTTTATTTCTAATGTTACCTAAATCAGCCACTCTAAAGGAGCGGAATGGGAATTCAAGTTTGTAAAGTTCCTTGCGAATAGCATTGGCATCTTGTTGATCTAAGCCAATGATGGCAATTTGAACCCTTTCCAGAGAAGGAATCGTTTTCCAGTGGAAAATCATTTTTCTTCCAAACTGGGTGCGGGTATAAGATTTTGTAGGAGCAAATTCATTAATGGTTAGCGGACTGAGCCAATTCTCAAGCATATTTTTTTGTTTTATATTATTTACATTTCATATGGAATAAAAAAGCGAAATATAATGGAAAATATTCGTTACTTTTCAATAAATCTATGGTCATAACCGCAACAATAGGTTTCTAAAAGCGTAAGAGTTATATTCTAAATATTAGATTTAAATATTTAATAAAAGGCTTAAAACCAACAAGAAGCACATTAAATAATTGTTTTATTGATTTTATTGGCTCTTCTTAAGAGATATCTCTAAAAAAAATCATTAAATATTTGTAGCATAGAAAAAATTAAATACTTTTGCATTTATATTGCATCAAAGATAGACTAAGATATTATTCACCTATTTTTTAATCATCAAAGTAAAAACCCTATGACAAGGAAAATTTTAACTTTAATAATGTTCGTATTGGGTACTGCGTTGTTTTATCAAGCAACTGCTCAGACAACAGCGAGCAACCTGAAAATTAACGCCAAGCCCAAAAATATGTGGGAATTGGGTATTAATGTTGGTCACACTGCGCTAACCGGTGACGTTGACTGGAATTCCAGCTTTGGTGCTGGACTTCACTTGCGTAAAGCGATCGACTACATGTTCTCTATCCGTGTCGACGCGAGTTATATGCAGCTAAGAGGAGAGGAAAATGATGGCCTTACAAGACGACAAGATGGTCTTCAATGGCAGAGAAGAAGCGGTACAGGTGCCTTTGGTGCTGGTTGGGTGCCTAAGTATGAAACTAGATTATTCATGGGAGATATTAACTTGGTAGCAAGTCTTAATAATTTCCGTACTAATCGTAATAAAAAATTAAACCCTTACATATTTGTGGGTGGTGGTATTTCTAGTATCGAAGCTATTGCGATTGATGGTAGTGAAGAGTTTGATGTATCTGAAAAAGGATATGATGACGAATGGGAAATTTCAGCTCACTATGATGCTGGTTTAGGTTTGGGATTTAAGTTGTCTGACAAAATCAGTCTTAGCTTAGAACATAAAATGTTTAGAGTAGTAGGACGTGGTGGTGATTTATTAGATGCCGCCGAAAGAGTTGGTAGTGCTTTTACACCAAAAGATGATTTAGGTCATTACACAAATCTACGTTTAGGAATTACCTTAGGTAAGAAAGACGAAAAGAACGTTCCTCTATGGTGGGCTAGCCCAATGGATGAATTAGCAGAAGATTTAGCGGAAGTTAAATCTCGTCCTGAACTTGATCTAACCGATACTGACGAAGATGGTGTTATTGACATGCTTGATAAGGAAGAAGCTACTGAAAAAGGTTGTCCTGTAAATACACGAGGAGAAACTTTAGACAGTGATGGTGACGGTATTGCTGACTGTAAGGATGAAGAAATGTATTCTCCTCCAGGTTACGAAATTGATTCTAAAGGTGTGGCGATCATCCCTGCTGGTCCAGATCCTTTAAATGAAGGCGACGTAAACCGATTGATCGACGCAAAACTTGCTGGTATTGATTTAGGTGGTAATGCTGCTCCAATGAACTGGTTCTTACCAATGATTCACTTTGACAACAATCGTTACGCTATCCGTAACTCTGAGTACGGTAAACTGCACAACGTAGCTTCTGTGATGAAGCAAAACCCAGGTGTACGTATCGTTGCTAATGGATTTACAGATCAGACTGCTGGTAACTGCTACAATGATGTTTTATCTTACAATCGTGCAAATGCTGCTATCGACTACCTAGTAGGTAAGTATGGTATCTCCCGCGATCGTTTCGTCCTTAACTGGGGTGGAGAAAACAACAACTTAGTTCCAACTAGTGGTTCTAACATGATGAATCGTCGAGTAGAATTTGAAATCGCAACTTCTGAAAGCGAAATGGGACGCCCCAACTGTGGCGTAAATAACGCAGGAAGAGGTGGCAAGAGCTACTCTGGTAATAAAGAAGCTGGATACTAGGATTTAGTTATTCACTTTTAAGATATAGAAGAAGGGACGTAATGTAAATTACGTCCCTTTTCTTATATATATCCAATCGTTCGTGATCATACCAAATTGATCAATTTTACTCAATCATATTAAAATCCTATACAAACCCTTTTCTCAGATTAAAGCAATTGCTTCCTCCATTCCTAATATTCATCAATACTCAACATCACTAAAGTGCAGGCAACTTCTGTAAGGATACCCTCTTTCTTAGCTTGCTGAATAAACGCTGGATTCTCAGTTCCGGGATTAAAAATAATTCGCTCAGGCTTTAAAGATAAAATATACGATTCGTATTCTTCTTGCTGAATTTTAGGATTGACGTACATCGTTACCGTATCAATAGCCTCTAAATCGGGTAAACCCGTTTGAATTGTTACGTCATTCACCTGACCAACCCTTCTACCAATCGCCACTACCTCGTGACCACTATTTCTAAGTCTGTTAATCGCTCTATATGAATAACGGGACGGGTTTTCAGAAGCACCGATTACCAGTGTTTTTTTACTTTTTTGCTTTTTCATATTTCTATAACCAAAAAGCCAGCAACAATGTTTGTTACTGGCTTTTGATAAAATTTACTTTTATTTTCATTCATCAAACTAATAATCGAATTGGATCTTCCAGCATCGATTTTACGGTTTGTAAGAATCTGGCACCGGAGGCACCGTCTACCACTCGGTGGTCACAGCTTAAAGTTAGTTTCATAATATTACCAACAGCTAATTCACCATCTTTGACAATCGGTTTTTCAGCAATCGAACCTACGGCCAGAATACAAGCATCTGGTGGATTGATAATAGCTGTAAACTCATCAATGTCAAACATTCCCAAATTAGAGATCGTAAAAGTATTTCCTTGCATCTGATCCGGCTGTAAGCGCTTTTCTTTGGCTTTGCCGGCGAGTTCTTTTACTTCTACGTTAATTTGTGAAAGCGACTTCATATCTGCATGTCGGATAACGGGGACCAATAAACCGTCGGGTACCGCAACGGCTACACCTACGTTGATCTCTTTATTGATTCTTATTTTATCACCCAGCCACGAACTATTTATCGCAGGATGCTGACGCAGCGCTACTGCACAGGATTTGACCACAAGGTCATTATAAGAAATTCTGGTAGGTGCAATCTCATTTAACTGCTTTCGGGTAGCCATTGCTTTAGACATCTCAACTTCAATCGTGAGATAGAAATGTGGAGCCGAAAATTTACTCTCGCCTAGTCTTCTGGCAATCACCTTCCGCATTTGACTGACGGGTACCTCCTCTGCTGCTTGCCCGTTACCACCGAATGTGAAAGGCGCAACTGCAGGACCTTTGGCTTCTTCTGTAGGTTTAGCTGCCGGCGTAGCTGGTGCGCTCGGTGTAGAGGGTTGCTTTAAATAAGCTTCTACATCTTTCTTTACAATTCGACCATTATCTCCACTACCATTGATGGTCGCCAGATCCAAGCCAGAATCCTGGGCAATTTTCTTAGCGAGTGGAGAAGCTTTTACTCGGCTATTATCATTAGTAGCGGCAGGTTGCTCAGTAGCGACGGCTACTTCAGGTGCAGCAGTTTTAGTTGCCTCTTTGCTTTCACTAGCTGCTTCTTTGGATTCGGTACTGCTGGCACCTTCGCTACCTTCAGCCGCAGCAAGCGCCTCTTTATAATCTTCTCCTTCTTCTCCGATTACAGCTAGAATACCATTTACGGGTACCGGACCCTCTTCAACCCCAATGTATAAAAGAATCCCCTCCTGGAAAGACTCTAATTCCATAGTTGCTTTATCCGTTTCTACTTCTGCTAATACGTCCCCGGGCTCTAAACTATCGCCTACTTTTTTTAGCCATCCGACAATAACACCTTCTTCCATTGTGTCACTCATTCTGGGCATTCGAATTACTTCCGCCATGATCTACAATTTTTGTTCTTTTAATATAATTTATTTACAGAATGCAAAAATGCATAATTTAATCTATTTTTACGATTATTCGCTTTTGTATTTATATTAAACACATGAATTTTTCTTCTACATTGATTGAAGAGGCCGTTATGGCCTTTGCTACCTTACCAGGAATTGGGAAAAAGACCGCATTAAGGCTGGTATTGCATCTAATGGATCAACCTGCTCAGGCAAGTGAGCAATTTTCTGAGGCGATTGTTAAAATGCGACGTAATATCAAACATTGCAGTATTTGTCATAACGTGGCAGATACCGAAATATGTGCTATTTGCACGAGCCCTAAACGAAACAGTCAAATCGTCTGTATTGTTGAGACCATTCGAGATGTAATGGCCATTGAAGCTACTGGCCAGTTTAATGGAGTTTATCACGTGTTAGGTGGCGTAATTTCACCAATTGAAGGGGTTGGACCTGATGACTTAAATATTGACTCTTTGGAAAAAAGAGTGTTTGATAAAAAAGTAAAAGAGGTGATCATGGCCATTAGTCCTACGATTGAAGGAGATACCACTATTTTTTATATTTCTAAAAAAATTAAAGATTCTGGTGTAAAGATCAGTACGATTGCCCGTGGTATTTCTTTTGGTGGTGAACTCGAATACGCGGACGAACTGACCTTGGGAAGATCTATCGCCACCCGTTTACCTTACCAAAATGCGGATAAATAACCACCCCAATGGAGTTATCCGTCATCATTGTTAACTACAATGTAAAATATTTTTTAGAACAAGCTTTACTGTCCGTTGTCAGGGCTTCTATCGGTCTATCGGTGGAGGTTTTTGTAGTTGATAATAATTCAGTAGATGACTCTGTATCTATGGTAAGGGAAAAATTTCCGGAAGTAATTCTCATTGCCAATTCTGGTAATCCCGGATTTTCGGTCGCTAATAATCAGGCTATTCGACGGGCTAAGGGAAAATATATACTCCTCCTCAATCCCGATACGGTAGTCGAAGAAAATACCTTTAAAGTCTGTCTTGATTTTATGGAACAACATCCGCAGGCTGGAGGATTGGGGGTGAAAATGATCGATGGTTCTGGTAACTTTCTGCCGGAGTCCAAAAGAGGTTTTCCATCGCCTTTCGTAGCTTTTTGTAAAACATTTGGACTGTCTACCTTATTTCCAAAATCAAAAACATTCAATCGCTATCACCTTGGGTTTTTAGAGGAGAATAAAAATCATGAAGTAGAAGTCTTAGCTGGTGCCTTTATGTTGTTACGGTCTAGTGTCCTGGATGAAATAGGCTTGCTGGACGAAGCATTTTTTATGTACGGTGAAGACATCGATTTATCGTATCGCATCGTCAAGGGAGGCTATAAAAATTATTATTTAGCGGACACCAGAATTATTCATTACAAAGGAGAAAGTACCAAAAAAGGGAGTCTGAATTACGTAAAGACTTTCTATAATGCAATGATCATTTTTGCACGAAAACATTTTCAGGGAGAGCGGGCATGGCTATATATTTTGATGTTAAAACTGGCTATTTACTTTCGGGCGGGAATAACCCTAGTAGGAAATTTTATAAAAAAAGCATACCTCCCATTATTGGACGCCCTGGTCATTGGTGCTGGTTTGGTTTACCTGAAAAATTTTTGGGCTACTTATTATTTTAAAGAACCGGATTATTATGATAACTCTTTTTTGTTCGTAAATATTCCACTCTATATTTTGATTTGGTTGGGAACTGCCTACTTTAGTGGCGCCTATGACCGTAAAAATAATATCAAACAATTAATCCGAGGACTCCTGGTCGGGACTTTTATTCTGGCAGCAGTTTATGGGTTTCTGGATTTAGAATATCGTTCTTCCAGAATCTTGATAATCCTCGGTGCCATCTGGGCGATGTTGTCTACGGTTAGTTTGCGTTTTTTGCAACAGTTTGTACTTTATCGCAACCTGAAACTTGATAATGTCGAGACCCAAAATATGGTAATCGTCGGTGCCATTGGAGAGAGCGAACGGGTACAAACACTGGTTCATCAATCGGGCGCAAAAAAGAACTTTATCGGTACCGTGGCACCAGAAGGCATAGATGATCAACCCGAAATTTATCTTAGTACTTTAGTCCAGTTAGACGAAGTTGTACACATTTATAAAATTAACGAAATTATTTTTTGCTCCGAAAATATCAGCGCACAGGATATTATGGAGTGGATGACTCGGTTGGGACCAAAAATTAGTTATAAAATTGTCCCAAAAGAAAGTTTGAGCATCATCGGCAGTAGCTCAAAAAATAGTGCAGGTGAACTTTACACCATCGATATTCAATTTAATATCGCCGATTTTCGTTACCGTAGAAGTAAAAGGTTATTGGATATTTTGCTGACGGTTAGTGGTCTTTTGTTATCGCCCATTTTAATTTTTATCATTAAAAATCCAGCTGGTTTATTCAGAAACCTTATTCAGATTTTTTTAAACAAAAAAACTTGGGTAGGCTACCATCCGCAAACCGAAAATAAGATGCTATTACCGAAAATAAAATCCGGCGTTCTTACGCCAGTTGATGAGCTTAAAGTGACCGGTATTGACGAACCGACGATTCGGCGACTCAATTTTTTTTATGCTAAAGATTATACGATTTCCAGAGATATAGATATTTTAATAAGTGCTTTCCGCCAATTGGGCAGATAAAACTACAACCATGCGCGATACCATTCAAAAATTAGCGGCCTCTTATCACGAAGATCTGATAAAGATTCGCCGTCATCTGCACCAAAACCCAGAACTATCTTTTCAAGAAAAGAAAACTGGTAAATATATTGCTACCCACCTGAAAAAAATGGGTATTAGACATCAGCACGGTTGCGCCGAGAATGGAGTAGTGGCGATCATCAAAGGTCAAAAAAATAATAAAAATATTATTGCTCTTCGTGCAGATATGGACGCACTGCCCATTCAGGAAACCAACGACGTTCCCTACCGTTCTCAACGGGCAGGTATCATGCACGCCTGTGGACACGATGTACATACGAGCAGCCTTCTGGGGACCGCCCGCATTCTGGAAAATATCAAAGCGCATTTCGGTGGAACGATCAAACTAATCTTTCAACCGGGAGAAGAACAGCTTCCCGGAGGAGCCTCCATTATGATCAAAGAAGGAGTACTTAAAAATCCAGCACCCCAAAAAATATTCGGGCAACATGTACATCCGCCACTCGCCGCTGGAAAGGTTGGTTTTTGCCCTGGCATGTATATGGCTTCTGCCGATGAATTATTTTTAAAAGTAAAAGGTAAAGGTGGACACGGAGCGCTACCACAAAACTGTGTAGATCCGATTCTACTAACGGCACACCTGATTACGGCTTTACAACAAGTGGTCAGCCGGATGTCTGACCCCACGATTCCAAGCGTTTTAACTTTTGGAAAAATAAACTCCGATGGTGGTGCCACCAATATCATTCCCAGTGAAGTAAATCTTCAGGGTACCTTCCGAACCATGAACGAAAAATGGCGGAAAGAGGCACACCGAAAATTACAAAAATTAGTCACCAATCTGGCCAAAAGCATGGGCGGTTCTGCCGAATTGGAAATAAAAGTTGGATACCCTTTTTTAGATAATAATATTCCGATGACCCTCCAGGCAAAAGATCATGCCATCGAATATTTGGGTAAGCAAAACGTAGTAGACTTACCTATCAGAATGACCTCGGAAGATTTCGCCTGGTATTCTCAGGAAATTTCCGGATGCTTCTATCGATTGGGCACTGGAAATAAAAAACGAGGAATTACTTCCCCGGTACACACTTCTACTTTTGACGTGGATGAGAAAAGTCTGGAAACAGGAAGTGGATTGATGGCCTGGCTGGCCATTCGTGCTTTGGGGAATTAACTGGAAATTATCCGTCCCCGTTCCTAATATTGTCTTAAAGCGAAGGTTATATCCTTAAAATATAGTTATTTTAATTTGTATGTGTATTTTTTAGTTGCTTTTTTGTGTAATTTGGTGTTTTGGAACAGATTACATTTTGTAGCATACTTATTGCAGTAAAAAATAATGTGTTCCACAACATATCCGAGAAAACTTGCCACTTGCAGCCATAAAAATCCGGCTGAACAAGTCTGTATAACAAACTTATATATAATAGTAACATTAGGACGAGAATGGCGTTAATGATATATTATATTACGTTTAATTATATATTACTTTGAAACACTTTTACTAACTAAATAAAACCACAGAGAGGATTATGGCGAGAATACTAGTAGTTGATGATCAACAGGCCATTCGAAAAACGTTAAGGGATATTTTAGAATTTGAAAAATATACCGTTGACGAAGCAGTAGATGGTCTTGACTGTATGGTCAAGCTAAAAAAGGCAGATTATGACGTCGTGGTAATGGATATCAAGATGCCGAAGATGGATGGAATGGAAGCGCTTGAACGTGTGCAGATGCTGGCACCGGATACACCGGTTATTATGATTTCCGGACACGCTAATATTGATACGGCCGTTGAAGCAGTTAAGAAAGGAGCATTTGATTTTATCTCCAAACCACCCGATTTAAACCGAATGTTGATTACCGTGCGTAACGCCATGGATAAGTCTTCCTTGATTACAGATAATAAGACTTTAAAAGTAAAAGTCAGCAAAAAGAAAAAACAGGAAATGGTTGGCAACTCCAAGTCGCTGACGGAAATCAAAGAAACCATCGAGTTGGTGGCACCGAGTGAAGCCAGAGTACTGGTTACTGGTTCTAACGGAACGGGTAAAGAACTCGTCGCTCGCTACCTCCACGACCGTAGTCCTCGTAGTAGCGAACCGCTCATTGAGGTAAACTGTGCCGCAATTCCTTCAGAATTGATTGAAAGTGAGCTATTTGGCCACGAAAAAGGTGCTTTTACTGGGGCATCTGACAAACACCTGGGCAAATTTCAAGAAGCTCATGGCGGTACATTGTTCCTAGATGAAGTTGGCGAACTCACCCTAGACATGCAGGTAAAACTACTTCGTGCTATTCAAGAAGGTGAAATTGACCCTGTTGGCTCATCAAAACCGGTGAAAGTAGATTTCAGACTCATCTCTGCTACCAATCGCAACTTAGAAGAAGAAGTGCGTGAAGGTAATTTTAGGGAAGATTTATACTATCGTCTCAGCGTGCTGCCACTAACAGTACCTCCTCTTCGTATGCGCCGTGAAGATATTCCAGAACTGCTACGCCATTTTGTTGCAAGAATTGCAGCAGAAGAAGGGCGCTCGAACATCAAAGGTATAGAGAGACAAACCATAGAAATGCTTTGTAATTTTGATTGGCCAGGCAATATCCGCCAATTAGAAAATGCAGTATTCAGAGCTGTTGTTTTGTGCGAGGGTGACGAATTAACCATCCATGAATTCCCACAAATTGCAGCACAACTTGACTATGAAATGCCGACTGTGGAAGCGCCTAAACTAGACGCTGCAATCATTCAACCTCAAAATATACAGCCACTTAATTCTTCGCAAAATGTGCTTAATCTAGTGACGGGTGAAGGTGATATTATTTCGTTGGAAAAAGCTGAGTGCGAAATCATCAAATTCGCGATAGAAAAATATAATGGCAGCATGTCTAAAATCGCACGTAAACTTGCTCTATCAAAACAATGAATGCA
>CALLPK010000066.1 GCA_938015415.1 uncultured Saprospiraceae bacterium | reverse complement strand
TTCCCCAGGCATCTGTAATCAGGTGATGTTGGTTGAGGTACCAAATAAAATGGTCTGATTTTAATTTAATTAAGATACTATCAAAAGAAGATTCAGTAATGTCAAACTGCTGTTGACTTCGCGTTTTCAACCATTCACTTACTCCACTAATTTTATCTGGATCTTGAGAAAAATCCAGGTATACAAGTTGATGCGGAATATCAGAAAGAATCACCTGCTGTGGTTTTTCATCTACCATCATAAAAATAGTACGCATACTATCAACACTTTGTACTAGCCGTTGAAAGGCCTCCTGAAAAACGGAGATATCCACCTGAAAACGCAAATCAAAGGCCAACGCCATATTATACAACGGTGATTCCGGACTGAGTTGTTGGCCCATCCACAATAGCAATTGACTCTGGGTCAAATCCAATTGATGATTTTTGTTTTGTGTTTGCTCCATTTGATTAACCGTTGGGTTTTGATCGTCCAATATAATCCACCATCGCCGCTACGGTCATAAAATTTTCGATGGTCATATCCTGAGGAGAAACTTTTATTCCATTATCGTCTTCTATAAATTGGATCAGGCGCATCATTCCCATGGACTCTACCAGTCCACTTCCGAGCAGGTCGTCTTCTGGTAAAATTTTCAGATCTGATTGCCCTCCGTGTAGTTCCTCTAAAATGTAATTAATTATTCTTTGCTCCAGCATAAATTATTTTATTTTACAAAGCTGCCACCAAGGCGCCCCGCTTAATTTTCCCAGAAGATGTTCTGGGGAAATCTTTTACTATTTTTATTTCTTCCGGCACTGCGTATAAAGGTAATTTTTCTTTCAAAAAATATAGCAAGTTATTCACCGATTCTTCCGAATCAGCCGCTAAAATAACAGCTGCTACTATTTTTAGACTTTCTTCAGCAATACGAACCGTATAAACGGCTGCCTCCCGAACGGAGGCGTGCGCAACCAGACAAGCTTCGATGGCGCCTAATTCTACCCGGTGTCCACGTATTTTTACTTGAAAATCTTTTCTTCCCAGAAAGTGGAGAATGCCATCTTCCTCTTTCACCAAATCTCCCGTTTTATAAAATGCTGACGCTTGTCCTGTGGCAGCCAATACGCTATGCAGTGATTTTTCAGTCAGCGCCGGATTCCGCCAGTACCCCAACATTTGGGTAGCACTACAAATCAGTAATTCTCCGGTCATTCCTGGAGCTGCTTCTTTTCCTTCTTCGTCAAGAATCAGATAATCGGTATTTTTCCAAACCTGTCCGATTGGAATCGGATCATCAGTTATTGGGATCTCTGGCAAGTGATAGTACGTGCAAGCATTGGTTTCCGTTGGACCGTAAACATTGCTAAAGCGGGTAGCTGACCACTGCTGCATTAAGGTACGCAAATATTTGGGTGGAAAGGGTTCTCCTGCGTAGAGTACCCACCTCAGGTGCGGTAAGGCCTGATCTGCTAAAACACCATTTTGTAATATCTGAATCAAAGCTAATGGAACAGAATACCAGATGGTTAAAGCTTCTTCTGCGATTAACTTTCCCAAAGTCGCCGGAAAAACCGTTACTGCGTCCGAAGCAATAACGGTACAAGCCCCCACCAGGGGACTCGTAAAATAGCCAAGCGTAGAGATATCAAAATGAATAGGCGCATGATTTCCAATCCGATCCTGTTCTGTTATTTGGTATAATTCAGCGGTCAGACGAGCATAACTCAATCCACTGTAATGCGTATGCATAATCCCTTTGGGTTGTCCCGTCGAACCAGAAGTATAAATTATATAGGCCAGATCTTTTTCAAGTATTCGAAAAGGCAGATCAAACGCAGCGGAAGCGGCAAAAACGGATTCCCAGGAAATGGTCTTAACTCCTTCTGTCTCCGGCAAGCCAATAACTGTACGAATATTGTTTTTATCCTTAATTATCTGGCTAACCTTTTTTCCCTGAACAGGCTGCGTAATTAATATTTCTATTTCACAATCTTCAATCAAAAATTGACTTCGGGTTATTGGCGCCTTGGGATCGATGGGCACATAGACGCCACCGGCCTGTAATATTCCAAAAATAGCGATGGCTGTTTCGATGCTTCGATTGAGGTAGATACCGATACGATCTCCTTTTTTAATATTCAGCGTATGCAAGACTCCAGCCAGTTGATTCATCCGCTGTTCCATTTCCCGGTAAGTCAAGGATACTTTACCAAAACGAAAGGCCGCCCGATCGGGAAACCGACGAGCTGAATCAGTAATTGTATGTGATAAAAGATAAATCATAGTCCCAATAATTTAGCAATAATATTGCGTTGAATATCAGAAGTACCCGCGTAAAGCACTCCACCAACCGCATCTCTTAAATCTTTTTCAATACCATTTTCGGTCAAATAAGAACGACCACCAAAATTACGAATGGCATCCAGGCTAGAAGTAATAAATGCTTCACTTAACTGTAATTTAAGAAGTGCTGCCTCTAGCATAGCATTGTCTCCATTCTTTTTTAGCCAAGCTGTTTTATAGAGGAGCAACCGGGATGTTTCCAGTCTCAGTTTCATATCGGCAATTCGGTTAGAAACCGACTGAAAGCTACCAATGGGTTGGTTGAATTGCTGTCTTTTTTTTGCGTAGTCAATCACCCTTTCCAGTTGACGTTCCATCGCACCGAGTTGACTGGCTAAAATACAACAACGATCATATTCGAGCGAGTGATTTAAAATACTAAATCCCATTCCAACCTTTCCCAATAAATTTTCTTCGGGAATAAAACAGTCTTCAAATACCAGATCTCCAATCGGGATAGACCGCAATCCCATTTTACTTTTCTTATCACTTGCAGTAAATCCAGTGGTACCTTTATCAATTAAAAAAGCAGAGATTCCCCATCTTCCTAATTTTGGATTAGCATTAGCGAATACCAAAGCAACATCACAGATTGGCGCTAAAGTAATCAAATGCTTTTTACCATTCAAGATATACCCATTATCGACCTTTTCCACTTTAAGTTCCATGCTAAAAACGTCCGACCCCGCAGCGGGTTCGGTTAAGGCATGGGCGCCGATGATCGCTCCTTTGGCCATCGGTAGCAGATATTTTTTCTTTTGTTGTTCGTTACCGAAATGCAGAATCGGAGTTTGGACCGTCCACATTTGGGCATTAAGACCAAAAGGTAAACCATTGTCTTCACAACCATATCCCAGCCCTTCCATCGCCAGGAGAGCGCGCAAAAAATCGACTTCTTCCAAATCTCCTCCATAGACTTTGGGAAGCGCTAATCCCTGAATACCAAAATCAGCACATTTTATCCAATTGGACTGAGAAAACGATTGGGTTTGATCCCGTTCAGCCGTACCCTCGTTTAACTCACGTTGAGCAAACTGAATCATTTTATCTTTAAACGCTAAGTATTCTGCGGGCCAGGAAAAATCCATTAATTTAAAAATTATATTTTACCATTCCTTTAATAAAGAAAGGAGTACCTGGAGTGAAATGAATTTCTTCGACTGGGTTTTGCTCAAATTGCAATCTACTTTCGGTTGCAAACTGGGTTTCCTTCCATTCCTGATTAAACAGATTTTCGATCACAAACCCCAGCGTAATTCTTTTCATCGTATAGTTTGCATTCAGGTCCGTAATATAATAACCTTCGGCCACAATACTGTTGTCTTCATTGGCGGGGCGATCCTTTAGATAACGGACCTGAAGGCCCCCGTTAAAATTCTTTTTATTAAACGTTATACCCGCAGTAGAAGTAAGGCTCGGTGCCAATGGAATAAGGTTACTTCCCTCAGGATCTTCGATACTGCGAGCGTGTGCGTAATTGAGGTCCCCATTAATAAAGAGCCAATTTTTTAATTGGTATCTAAAAGTGAAGTCCACCCCGTATCTTCGCGTTTTTCCGCTAGGTTCTACCACTCCGGCATCTCCAACGTAAACGAACTCCTGCTGGAGTTGCAAATACCATAATGCGACGTTGGTAAAAAGTCGTGGAATCGGTTTAAAATAAGTTCCCAGATCAACTCCGTAGGCGGCGGGAATAATATTTTCCGTAGCGCCTTCCAGGACTACGCGGGTATCATTGCTATGAAAGCCAATGCCGGATTTTAAATAGAGCTGTACTTGATCATTAGCATTATAAATAATATTAAATTTGGGAGAAAAGGTCGCTTTGGTTTGTGCCTGATCTTCGTATAAAGTTGCCAAAGCATCTACATAATTAAATTTGAAATAGTCGATTCTTAAACCCGGCTGAAACAGCCAGTCTCCGGCGTCAAATTCTACATCCGCAAAAGCATAAAGATTTTTTTCATCGACATCTCCCAGCTGAATATTGTTGATGGTCGTTTTTCGATTCAAGGTGCTGGATAATTCGTTATTGTTGATTTGGTCGGCACGTAATCCTACCCCAACTCTAAATGTGGCACTTAAATCGTCATTTAAATAAGTATTGTGGTTCCAGGTACTTTCAAATCCAAAAATACTACGATTCTCTTTTTGTCGGATCTGATCACCATTAATAGGATCATTTAAAAAGAAGGTAAAGTTTGAAAATAATTCAAAATCGTAGAGTGAATAATAGGCATTACTTTTTATAAAAGTATTTTCATCAATCGGTTTCGTTAGAGTCATGGCGATATTTGTCCGTCCGGTCTGACCACCCTCGGTATCATCTACGGCACCGAAGCGGGAAATAACGCCTTGATCGACCAGCCGTACCGGAATTTGTCCGGAAGCATCCCATTTACTACTAAAGTTAGAGGCAAGAAAAGTTAAGCGAGTATTACCAGGTAATTCGCCACTGTATTTAGCCATAAAATTAGTTCGGGAAAAATTTTGGGAGGACTCGAACGGGCCATCTGAAATGAGGTATTCTGTAGCCAGATAAACATTGTGTTTTTCGGAATCGAGGAGTTTCAGCATCCCGACGGTGCGCAAAGTATTAAACTGTCCTACTTCCAGTGCGATCTGTGATTTGTCCAGTTTGTCTTTGGTTTTAAACTGAACATATCCGGCGGTATTGAAATTACCTTTATTCGCATAATAAGGTCCTTTTCCATAATCGATCAAATCGATGGTTTCGGGAATCACAAAATGCAAATCTGCATATCCCTGTCCGTGTGCGTGGGAAACCATATTAACCGGCATTCCATCCACAGAAATCTGGACATCCGTCCCGTGATCAATATCAAATCCACGTAAAAATATTTGCTCCGCTTTACCACCACCAGCGTGCTGACCGATAAATAGTCCTGGTACTTTCCGCAGGACTTCCTGGGAGGATTTGACGGGAACCGTTTCGACGTCGATCATCGAAATAACGTTGGTATTTTTGGTATTTTGTCCTACTACAATTTCTCCAAGGTCAAAAATGGAGGCGGTCAGTTCAATTCTTACTTCCTCGTTAAGTGACTTAACGGTATAAATTTTTGGTTCAAATCCGATATGAATAATCTGGATCGTATCGCCAATTTGGGCATTACGAACGATAAATTGCCCTAAATCATTGGTGTGGGTGTGATAATCAGCGTTTTCGTGGAGAATGTTAGCTCCGAAAATTGGTTCTTGTAATTCGCCAACGACTAATCCTTTAAAATTTTGGGCAGAAGCAGAAGATAATAAACCAATAAAAAGAATGGTGAGGTAAAAGAATCGCATCATAAGTTTAGAACTTAAATTAAATAATGTAAGAATTTAGTAAAATTTGTTGGAATAAATAATTTTTCTCTATCGCTATATACGTAAAAAAACATCCTTTTGGATTGAACAAATTGTTAGGAAAGTAATTAAATGGAGGCACTTGATTACACTTCAATATATTGGACTAGTAAATTGTTAACTTTCAATCCAAGCTACCCAATTTATACGTAAATATAGCATAAGTAGGGTGACCTACTTAGGAATGTTAACAAAAACTTCAAAATAGAAATTCATCAAAAAAATACTAGACATCCTTAATAAGCGAGAGAAGGTCAAGTTTATCTGGCTCGCAATTTTCATTTTGATCATGGGCCTGCTGGAGGTAGTAGGTGTTGCCTCTATTCTGCCTTTTATGCAGTTGATGGCAGAACCAGATGCGATTGAAAAAAGTAGATGGTTAAACGCAATTTATCAGTTTTTCCAGTTTGAGAATCCGCGGCAGATGCTGATCTATTCTGGAATAGGCATCATTGCACTAATCGGTGTAACCAATCTTTTTTCTATTTTTACGACCTGGCTACGCTATAAATTTTCCTGGGAAATTGCCCACCAATTAAGTGTCCGACTATTGCGGACTTATATTCACAAACCTTATAATTTTTACCTGGACAATAATTCATCTCAAGTTAAAACTTATATCATTAGTGAAGTGGGTAGTTTGACGGGCGGGGTGATTATTCCCATCATTGAAATTTTTTCTCGTCTTTTTATGTCGATCGTTATATTATCTATGCTCGTCTTTGTCGATCCAAAAGTAGCCATAGTGATGTTTGGCGGACTGGGTGGTGCATATCTGATTATTTATCTTTCTCAAAAAAATTATTTAAAAAGAGTTGGCATTCTCCGGATTAAGATGAATCTGTTGCGTTATCAAAGCCTGCAGGAATTGTTGCAGGGAATTAAGACCGTTATGGTTTATAATAAAAGAGATTTTTTCTATAACCGTTATAGCCATGCTTCCTGGGAATTTTCCAACATTCAACCTAAATACAATCTACTGCTCGCCATTCCTCGTAGCGTATTGGAGTTTTTGGCCTTTGGTAGTATCCTCGGGGTGACCGTGTATTTGTATACTGATTCGGGTAATATTCAGTCGGCGATTCCCCGGTTGAGTTTGTACGCGGTGGCAGGATATCGTTTACTCCCGGCGATGCAAAAAATCTTTACGGCACTGGCTAAACTGAGACATAATTATCCAATAGTCAATAAGCTTCACAATGATTTAAGAAAAAGTCATGGCGATTATAAGATGGCAGATACCGTGAGAGCCTTACCATTTAAAGATCGAATTTTGCTGAATAAGATTAGTTTTAAATACGAAACCTCCATCCGGCCCGTCATTAACCAATTAACCATTGATCTAAAAAAAGGAGAAACCATTGCTTTCATTGGCTCCACGGGATCCGGAAAAACAACATTGGTGGATTTAATTGTCGGTTTGTTACATCCCAGTCAGGGCCAGATCATTGTGGACGACACCCCGCTCAATCCATCCAATATCAAAGAATGGCAAGAAGATATCTCCTATGTACCACAGGAGGTGTTTCTTTTTGACGACAGCGTGGCGAGCAATATTACGCTGGGAGTAAAAGAGGCAGAAGTGGATAAAAAGCAATTGGAAAGAGCAAGTCAATTAGCAGACATTTATGATTTTATTTCCAATCAATTGCCAGACGGCTTTGCTACCAAAATCGGAGAGAACGGGGTGCGACTGAGCGGTGGTCAGCGACAACGACTCGGTTTAGCCAGAGCACTTTATAAAGCGCCCTCCGTACTGATTCTGGACGAAGCAACCAGCGCACTGGACAGTATCACCGAAAAAAGTATTATTGAGTCTCTGCAAAAATTACCACAGGATCTCACCACCATCATCATTGCGCACCGACTTTCTACCGTAAAACACGCAGACTGTATTTATATCCTGGACGAGGGAAAGGTAATCGCCAAAGGAACTTATGATTCACTCATCGATTCTAATAAATCCTTCCAGACAATGGTAAATCTTTCTTAAAAAACATATTAATGAAACAACAGCTTAAACAAACAATCTCCTTACTTTTAGTTGGATTCTTTTTACTGCTTGCCGGAAAAGCCGACGCACACCATCCCGACCAAAGTTATCTTTACCTGAGAATTTACAAAAATGCGATCGGCGGGCGTTTTGAAATGACGGCCAAAGATATGAACAAAGCCATGGGACTCAATATGCCCGACCGCCTGACCATGGAGATTGTCCAGCCACATTTGGAGACTATTTATACCTATTTAAAAAGCAGATCAGACTTCAAATCAGACACCGGCGAACAATATACCGTACGGTTTGTAGAACCGACCGTCTTAAATCTAAAAGAAATGGAAGACTTTGTACGCTTTCATTTTGAAATGGATGGGGTGAAAGAGGTCCCCGACAATCTGGAAATATTCTATGATGTCCTCTTTGATAAAGATCCCTTGCACCGTGGCATGTTGATCATTGAGTATAACTGGAAACTGGGAATTGTCGATAACGAAGCCATGTTTTCTAACGTTTATAGTCCTGGTAACACCCAACAAACTTTATCTTTGGCTGATGCTTCCATCTGGAAAGGATTCGTTGCACTGGTAAAACTCGGTATCTGGCATATTTGGATTGGTCTGGATCATATCCTTTTTATTGTTGCGCTGATTCTGCCAGCAGTGGTTCGTAGAAAAAAAGAGGATGTTCCGCTTTCTTTATCCACTGCTCAGGATGGATGGCAACCAGTAGAACGTTTTAAACCTGCCTTTTTTTATATTTTAAAAATTATCACTTTCTTTACGATTGCACATTCCATTACCCTGGCCTTAGCGGCTCTGGACATCATTAATCTACCATCGTGGCTGGTAGAATCCATCATCGCTTTTTCCATTGCTTTGGCCGCTCTTCATAATATCAAACCGCTCATTAAAGGAAAAGAGTGGCTAATCGCTTTTGGCTTTGGACTCTTTCACGGATTTGGATTTGCGAGTGTGCTGGGTGAAAAAGGATTGAGCGGAGATTATTTAGTTCCATCTCTACTCGGCTTTAATCTTGGGGTAGAAATTGGACAAGTGCTGATCATTTGTATGATTTTCCCCGTACTGTTTTTGATTCGTCGATTAAAGATTTATCCGGCGATTATTAAATATGGATCAATGGCCTTAATTCTAATTGCTTTATATTGGTTTGTAGAGAGAGCTTTTGGGATAGAATTAGCATGGGGAGCATATTTGGGATTGTGATGAGTTGTTGAGTTGTTGAGTTGTTGAGTTGTTGAGTTGTTGAGTTGTTGAGTAAAATTTTTAAAAATGTCGAACGAAAAAGATCAAAAGGCCAAACCGTCTTTGCTGGGACAATGGAAGAACCGAAAGCAGAAAACGGTAGTAACCAATGATATACTCGCTAGAACGGCAACGGACCAGCCCATCCCTTCTGCTGGCCAGCAACGGCTTTGGTTTTTACAGCAACGCTATCCTGATAATGCTTTCTACCAGTATGCGCACCTTTATAAAATCACTGGTGACCTGGACTCCGACCTGCTGATAAAAAGCTTTCAACTGCTGGTCGATCACCACGAAATTTTACGAAGTAATTTTAAATCCGACCAGGACAAAGTCATCGTCACGCTCCAGAACCAGGTAACGATCCCCGCTGAGATTATTGACTTAAGCGGTTTAAATACCAACGAAATAAAGGAAAAAGCAAAATCATTAACTACCAATTTTTCCCGTAAAATTTTTGCGTTAGCGGACGATATTTTATTAAGAATTTTAATCTTAAAAATTACACCAACTGAACACCAGTTGGTCTTATCCATTCACCATATTATCGGAGATCGGGGTTCTTTATTATTAATCAACGAAGAAGTATTTAAGTATTATAAAAGTCTTTCCCAGGGAAAACCTGTTGAACATTCACCGCAGAAAATTCAGTATCTCGATTACGCACTTTGGCAACAAAAACAAAAATTAAATCCACGGGACATCGATTATTGGATGGAACAGCTAACGGGAGAATTGCCGATTCTTGCGTTACCACTGGACACATCAAGACCCAAAACGCCGACGTATCAGGGAGCCATCCTGACTCGAAAAATTTCGGCTAACCTTGCAAAAAAAATACAAGAATTAGCCAGTCAACTGGAAGTGACACCTTATGTTCTATTATTATCCGCTTTTAAAATATTGCTGTTTCGCTACACGCACCAAACCGATGTGCTGGTCGGAACACCCTTTAGCAACCGCGATAAAACCGCTCTGGAAAAACTGATTGGATTTTTTAATGAAACCCTCGTTATCCGTTCTCAACTAACGGAAGAAGATTCATTTAGTCACCTCGTAAAAAAAATAAAGGAGACTACTCTTGCCGCCCTGGCCCATAAAAATATGCCCTTTGATGAACTGGTGCGAAGACTACAACCGGAACGCCACGATCATATCAATCCTATTTTTCAGGCTATGTTTTTATACAATAATGCGGCAGAAATTCCAGTATCAGAGCTAGACCTAAGCATCGAAGATTACCCGCTGGATTTAGGTGTCTCAAAATTTGACCTTACCCTTTTTGTCAACGAAAAAAAGACCCATCTCGAAACAACGATCGAATTCGCAACGGATATTTTTTCGGCTACGACGATAGAGCGAATGCTTGAACATTTAGAAAATATTTTGACGGAAGTTGTTAAAAATCCTGCAACAAGTATTGCCAAAATTTCAATACTCTCCGAAACAGAGACTAAACTGATCACCCACGAATGGAATCGAAATAAGGAAGAAATCTCCACTTACCAATCTATCCATCAGGTGATTGCGGAAGTGGCCCAAAAAAATCCGGATACTCCGGCGGTAGTTTTTGAAAGAGCGCAACTAACTTATGGACAACTCAACGAACAAGCAAATCAAATCGCTCAACTACTTTTACAAAAAGGGGTAAAAAGAGACCAGCCCGTCGGATTACTGGCAGACCGAAGCGTCGAAATGATCGTAGGAATTCTGGGTATTCTAAAAGCGGGGAGCGCTTATCTTCCCCTCGATCCCACTTACCCGGCCGAAAGACTTGAGTACATGATCGAGGATGCCGGCGTAGCCATCCTGTTATCTCAGGATCACCTGATTGAAACCAAAAAAAAGGATCACATCACCAGAATTGGTTTTAAAGAAGCCAGGCAAATTAACAAAAACACTTTTGTTGATTTACCCATAATTGAAGCGGAACAAATGGCTTATTTGATTTATACCTCAGGAAGTACGGGACAACCCAAAGGTGTACCGATTTCGCACAAAAACTTGTTACATTCTACCCTCGCGCGTTTTTCTTTTTATCCAAAAAATTTGTCTGCATTTTTATTGTTATCCTCTTTTTCGTTTGATAGCTCCATCGCCGGAATTTTCTGGACCTTATCTGCTGGTGGCAAATTGGTTGTACCTCCCCGCCGAATTGAGCAAGACCTTGCGCTACTCAGCTCCCTGATAAAAAAACATCAGATTAGCCACACCCTGCTCTTGCCTTCCTTGTATGCAATGGTGCTCGACCACGACGCTGCCGATCACCTGACATCGTTACGCAACGTGATGGTTGCCGGAGAAGCCTGCCCGATTTCACTGGTAGAAAAACATTATAAAAAATTACCCTCAACCGAACTATATAACGAGTATGGCCCCACCGAAGCAAGCGTCTGGTGTATTGCACACAAGATTCGTCCAGACGAAAAACAATATGTTCCCATCGGAAAGGCCATTCCCAATACGGAAATTTATATCCTGGATAAATACCGACAACCCGTTCCCATCGGTGTATCCGGAGAAATATACGTGGGTGGCCCGGGCGTATCCAAAGGTTATCTCGATCGACCAGAATTAACGGCAGCTCGATTTGTAGCACATCCTTTCAAAACGGAAAACAGGGTCTATCGAACGGGTGATCTGGCCCGTTACCACGCGGATGGTTTGATCGAATTTATGGGCCGGGTAGATCAGCAGGTAAAGATCAGAGGATTTCGGGTGGAGCCGGAAGAGATCCAGAAAGTAATGCTGGAAAGCGAATTGGTAAAGGAAGCGCTAATCGTCGTTACCGAAAAAAAATCAGGCAGTACCAAACAACTGGCCGCTTATTTTACCACGAATACGGAAGGAGATTTAACAAAAATTAATCAATTTTTAAAAGAGCGTTTGCCAAATTATATGGTTCCTGCGGTTATGATTTTACTGGACGAATTTCCACGGTTGCCCAACGGAAAAATTAATCGCAAAAAATTACCGGAGCCTACCGTAAGTACTGGAACTACCAACAAATACACCGCCCCTACCACTCCACTGGAAACGACGCTGACTAGTATTTGGGAGTCAATTCTAGCAGTTGATCGGGTGGGAATTCACGATAACTTTTTTGCCATTGGTGGAGATTCGATCTTGAGTATTCAAATGGTTTCAAGAGCCAGAGCGGCGGGAATAGCTTTACGTCCTAATCAGTTATTTGAACACCAGTCCGTAGCGGCACTGGCCCAAAATATTTTGGAAACGACTGCTGCCTTACCAGAAAAAAAGGTAGCGGAAATCGTTCCAATTGATAATCCAATGGAAGCGCTACTTTCTTATTTGCAAAATGCTTTTTTGTTTAATCACCAACGGAGCGAAGTAGATCAGGGACAATTACATTTGGAATTTGAGATTAGCGGAGCGATAGACGTTGTAAAATTTCAGGAAGCATGGACGGACAGCGTAATGCGACACGATGCAATGCGTACGCAAATAGCCACCATTCCCGGTGAACAGCCCAAGCAGGTGATTGTCGAGACGGCTCAGTCAGACTGGCAGATACTGGACTGGTCAAAAAACACCAAAATAGAACAGAAATTAAAACTATCGGAACTTCGTAAACTGGAAAAAAACATCCCACTAAGTTTATCTGAGGCACCCGTTTCCCGGATGAGGTTGATTTGTCTGAACGAAACAAACTATCTTTTAATTTGGGTTTGTCACCATATTTTTCTGGATGGCTGGTCTTGTGGAATTATCTTGAAAGATACGCTCCATTTTTACGAAGGTCGCCGCACTGAACAATCATTAGTTTTAGCTCCGATTCCCAACTATCCCGCATTTTTAGAATGGCAAAAAAAGCAGGATGATTTAGATGCCAAGAAATACTGGCGGCAGGAAATGGAAGATTTCAGTCATCCACTTTTATTTAAAACAAAAGAATTAGCCAAAGTAAAAACATCTGTTTACGAAGATGAAACGCTTTTTATTTCAGCAACAGAAAGTAACGCATTAAGGGCCTATTGCCAAAAAAACGAGATTGCGTTAAGCACTTTATTTCAGGGACTTTGGGCCATTCTGTTGGGAAATTATTTTCAAACTACCGACGTCGTCTATGGCGTGACGGTCAGTGGACGCTTTGCAGAATATCCCGAAGTTGATAAAATCAGTGGGTTGTTTATGAATATTTTACCTAATCGTTTTATGGTCGACGAAAACGCTGATTTCGCTAAATGGTTAAAAGAAATACAACGAACGCAGGGTCAAAAAAATAAATTTGATAGTTTTTCTTTTGAGGCCATAAAGTCAGCGATCGACTGGCCGCTACACGGAGAAATATTTCACAATTTATTTGTTTATGGAAATTTTTTAAAAGAAAAACTAACCATTGGAGCATTGACGATTGAAGATTTCCAAGGCGGATTCTCTTCTACCTATCCACTAACGATCCGGGTAAACCCGACGAAAAATATTGAGATTAACTGGCGATTTGACAGCGATTTGGTATCGGAAAATATCGTCCAATATTTTAAAAATAATCTTAACCAACTGATAAGAATCCTGCCCGGACAAAAGAAAAAAATCAGATTAAGGGATTTGAAAATAGAGGTGTCCAATAATATAGCACGGGCAGAAGTACGTCCACTGTCAATCGAAACCCACGCTTCCTTTTCTGATTCAAAAAATTATATCGCGCCCCGAAACGAGGAAGAAATAGCGTTGGCAAAAATTTGGGAAACCTTATTTGGTTTTAAGAATATTGGGGTCAACGATAATTATTTTGAACTGGGTGGAAATTCTTTATTAGCTATTCAACTCTTTACAGAGATCGAACAAAAAATGAGGATTATTTTACCGCCAGCGACCCTGTTTCACGCTCCAACCATTGCACAGATCGCAGAACAGATCAACGGAAAAACTGCAGTAACGATGAAGTCCTCTTCGCTCGTTCCACTACGAATATCCGGAAATAAACCACCTTTATTTTGCTTGCACGGCGGCGGCGGACACGTCTTCTTTTATCAGGGCCTTGCCAAAAATTTACCAGAAGACCAGCCCGTTTATACTTTACAACCGCCGGGTCTGGATGGTCAGGAAACCCGACACCGCTCGATTCAGGAGATGGCAGCACACTACGTGAAAGAAATTCAACGGGTGCAACCGCAGGGTCCATATCATATTTTGGGAACTTGCTTTAGTAACGCAGTGGCCCTGGAAATCGGCAATCAGTTAGACGAAAAAGGAGAAACGATTGACAAATTATTTATTATTGATTCGGCGCCCGTACATTTATTTGGTAACGACGAATCGGGAAAGAACAAGACGTTCTCCCGATTTTACGATATGCTTAAACGAGGAGATTTCCAACGTATCAAAGACAAATTGACACGTCGCTTTCTGTCTCGTCCGGAAAAAACAGCAACAATTGAAAAAATAGAAAGTGAATCAGAAAAAAACCTACGCCTTACGATTGATGCCCTTAACAAGATGTACGCAAATTACCACTGGAAACCGTATGACGGCAAAATAATTTTTATTCGTAGCACGGAATTTCAAAATCGAAATGATAAAAAATATCATCTAACCCAATGGAATAAACTGGCAAAAAAAGGAATCGAATTACACGTGGTAGAAGGTCATCATATTAGTTTGTTTGAAGAGCCGGAAGTAAAAGGCCTGGCGGAAAAAGTTAGCGAAGTTTTGGGGGTTAGGAAGTGAAATTGAGGTCTGAATGCTTATTTACAACCCTTATAAAGTCATCTACGCTTCTAACGTGTTTCTGGGCGGACGATATACAAGGTCGTAACCTTCTCTCCTTTCATTTTCTCTCCTATTTTTTTTGATAAAAAATTTGCTCCTGCCTGGTTTAGGTGAGAAAAATCTTTAAAGATATTTTTATTCGTTTCTATAAAAATAGTATCTGTTTTGAACTCCGCAAATAACGAAGCAATTCTTTCTTTAAAATCCTCTGTTTCAGGTAGTACCGGAGACTCACTTTCGATCTCCGCCAACTGCGGATGATAAGGAAATTCCAAAAAAATAATGGTACATTTTTTCTCTATCAGATTTTTAATTCCAGCCAAATAGATATTTTGTTTGTCTTTTAAAAAAGATGGAATTTGCTGATAATAATTTTGAAAATGCTCAAGTGGCAAATCTGCCTTGATGATATCCTGATGGGGTGCCAGTTTAATTTTTGCCCGGATATAACTGGAGGGTTTTAAATTTTTTTTGATAATAGTGAATAGCTCACGATTAGAATAATTATTTTGCCACAAAGTGAATAAGCCTTTTGGCGAAAGTCCCGTACGGTGATAATCATACTTTTTTCTTCTGATCTGCACCAATTTTCCTACGGATATGATCACCTCAGATTTTTTAGAAACGTGCTCCGTAAAACATAAAAAATCGTAAACGCCAGATCCGTAACGCGCGGAAGAATATACTTTTTTGTCCAGCGTTGCAGACAATTCGGCCAAATCAATCCCCTCGTACATCTGCGAATCTCCCCAAATAAATATTGCGTCTGATTCAAAAAACAAATAATTATGATAAAGGTATACCGAAAAGTAAACCAATACATTAAGTATTCCTAATCCGACGAAAAACAACAAACTTTTTTTAATAAATTTTCTCATAACGCTTAAAATTGAAAATAGATAAACGCTTGTTGCTCTCCGCCAAACCAAAAAATAGACAACGCGATCAAATAATAAAATATCCATCGTACCGAACGATTCCATCTGCCAGGTAGATTTTCAATTGCATACTTTCCGGTTCGTCCTAACCATTCTATCATCAAAAATAGCAAGATAAGTAATAAGCTCTTTACGGCGTGTTTTCCACCGGAAAAGTAAGGAATTGTGAATAAAGATTTGGAAAATAAGGTGGCTAAATAATTAATGGCGTGGGGCATATTTTCGGCTCGGAAAAAGATCCAGGCCAGTACGGTCAATCCGAAGGTTGATAACATCCCTAAACTTTCCCGCAGCGACGGAAAATACTTGCCGGCAGCAACCGTACCGGTATGTACCCGGTTTTTATTTCGTAATAATAAAGGTAAAAAATAAATCGCATTCAATCCACCCCAAACAACAAAAGTCCAGTTGGCACCATGCCAGAATCCACTTACGATAAAGATAATAAACGTATTGCGAATTTTTTTCCACGTCCCTACCCGACTGCCTCCCAAGGGAATGTATACATAATCCCGAAACCAGGTAGACAACGAAATATGCCACCGTCGCCAAAATTCGGCCATGTCTCTCGAAAAATAAGGAAAAGCAAAATTCTGTTTTAAATCAAACCCGAATAATCGAGCCGTCCCAATCGCCACATCCGAATATCCGGAAAAATCACCATATATCTGAAAAGTAAAAAAAACAGCTCCCACCAGTAAGGTACTACCGGAATACATGTCTGAATTATTAAATATTTCGTTAGCTATCACCGCGGCATTATCCGCAATAACTACTTTTTTAAATAATCCCCAAAGAATTTGTCTTAGCCCATCTGCCGCCATCGCGTAATTAAACTTTCGCTCCACCATAAATTGTGGCAACAAATGTGTGGCTCGCTCGATCGGGCCCGCCACCAACTGTGGAAAAAAGCAAACAAAAGCCATAAAGGCCACAAAATCCCGGGTCGGCCGGAGTTTTTTCCGGTATACATCAATTGTATAACTCAACGTCTGAAAAGTATAAAAACTAATACCCACGGGAAGGATAATCGACAACGCCCGCGCATCCATCGTGTCTCCAAAAAAAGAAAAAACGGAAATAAAATTATCCAGGAAAAAATTATAGTATTTAAAAAAACCCAGAAACCCGAGATTGACCCCAATACTCAACCAAACTAATCCTTTCCGAGCCTTCGGGTCCGCTTGTTTTGATAATCCGATGCCAATGCTATAGTCTACTACGGTACTGAATAAAATCAAAGATAAAAATCGATAATCCCACCAACCGTAAAATATATAACTTGCCAACACCAAAAAAAGATTCTGCTTCTTTATCCCTTCCGCTGACAGCAACCAGTAGATGACAAAGACCACCGGCAGAAATATCGCAAAATCTATAGAGTTAAAAAGCATTTACTTCCGATTAATTAGCAGGTTTGTGGTAACATAGTTATTTTTACGGAGAGACTAAACTGAAGACGGTCTTTCCTATTATGAATATATACGCAATTGGTACCAGAATAAGATTGAAGCATACAGGGGACGAGGGAGTCATCTCTGCGTTATTACCGGATGAAATGGCGACGATCTTACTGGAAGATGGGGACAAAATCCCCGTTTTTCTGGATGATATCGAGAGCATAGAGGATGAAAAGCGGGCTTTATCGGCCAAAACCCTCATTAAAGCGAAAGTAGTAAAAGGGAAAAATCCTCAAATTCCCAAAGCACCGGTCTGGCCTGATCCACACCAGCAATACACGATCTTAAAAAGTCAGGGAATTCAACTCTGCTTTGAGCCGTATTTGCGACCGGATGGAATTCCGGACCATTATATGATCTTTTTGGTCAATGATACCAAATCGGATATTTTATTTACTTGCCAGGTCTCCAAACGTAATTTGCAGGGCCACAAATCACACGGAAAGCTGGACCAGATGACCGCGCAAGAAATAGGCAAGCTGAGTTATGATGATTTGAACGAAGGTTCCGTGGTGAAGATTGAAGGATGGCAGGTGACCACCGCTGGTAACGGAGCAAAGATGGAAAAAGAAATCAAATTAAAACCTAAACAGTTTTTTAATAATAAAAAAACAGCACCGATCCTTAACCGAAGCGTACACCATTATATCGTTTTTCCCAATTTTAATATTACTAAAAAAAAGGCACCGGAAGAAGATTTACAAAGCTATACCCGTCGACAGCAGGATTTGCAGGAAGACTGGCAACCGCTACAGCAATTTTACCAAAGTGAGGTCAATGATTTTGCCAATTTTCCCAACGATATTGATTTGCACATAGAGCACCTTACTCACCAGATTAAAGGCCTTTCCAACTCCGAAATCGTGGCGATTCAAATAGATGCTTTTGATAAATATCTGGCCCGGGCCATTGAGCTGGGCGTGTCTCCGGTATTTATTATTCACGGTTTAGGAAAAGGAAAGTTGCGGAAAGTCATTGCGCAGAAACTAAAAGGGAACAGGGCGGTTATCAGCTTTAAAAATGAATACCATCACAAATATGGTTGGGGGGCGACAGAGGTGCGGTTGTAGGGTGGTTATAGATCATATGCTAAACCGAAAAACTTAAATTCTAAAGAAAAAATGTACCATGAAAAAACTAGTTGTTCTTCTAATTGGCTTTGTCTTCGTAGGGTGTTCTTCACTAAAAATATCAAAAAAGGATAATACTGCCATAGTTGCATTAACCGCATCAACAACATATATAGGAGGTACTGGAAAAGGAATGATTATAACATTAAAGAACATTGAAACCGGTGAAAAATATGACGCTAAGAAATTGTCTCATTTTTCTTCACATTGTATAGTACATGATATTAAGACTGGTAAATATCAAGTTGAAAAAATTATTTGGAAGAACATGAAACTGGATGGTCAGGCGGTGAATTCAAAAAAATAGGAACAATAAGCTCCAAAGAATTGATAATATATTAAACTAAATTACGTAGATCACATCGCAAAATATATTCCATCCATTCCTTACAAAGAGGCAACCATTCGACACCTGCTCAAACAAACCATCGGGATTCCTGATATTTACGCTGAAATAAAAAAATCAGTAACAAATCGTGAGGATATACCCTTTATGATCCCTTACCTATCACATATCCATTGCCCCTTCAATAAAATTTCTAATAAAAAAAATGTGTACTTTTGAGTATCAAACGCCATTTTTCAGCGTTTAAATAAAGAAGTTATTAAAAAAACTTCAAGATTGCCATCTAAATCATGTGTGGCAACTGTGATATTTCATTATTGAAATCGAACCGGAGATAGATTGAGCATCAGTGATTGTGGACGAAAGCATAAAATAAACCGCTTTTTTACAATAGATTGGCCGTAAGTAAATGAACTACTGTATACCAACATAAATTATATAGTATCTTACCCATATATCCTACCCTCCGACAGTGTTAGATTCAATACATTTTTTACCGGCCTTGTTCATTTGCCAGGACTTGTTACTCTTTTAGACTAACAATTCTACCATAACATATTAGATTATGTCATTTGAGACACTCGGACTCTCCGAGGAACTACAAAGTGCAGTACGCACTAAAGGGTACACGACGCCCTCTCCTATCCAGGAAAAAGCAATTCCAGTCATTTTACAAGGGAAAGATATCTTAGCTGCCGCCCAAACGGGAACCGGAAAAACAGCGGGATTTACTTTACCTATGTTACACTTGATGAGCCAAAATCCTCCCGCTGGCAACGGACGTCGTCCAATCCGGGCACTGGTCGTTACACCCACGCGGGAATTAGCGGCACAGATTCAGGAAAATATCCTCGAATACGGAAAAAACCTATCGCTCAGATCTGCCGTTATTTTTGGTGGCGTATCGGCTAAACCACAGATTCGCGCCCTCAAAGACGGGCTCGATATTCTGGTCGCTACTCCGGGACGATTACTGGATCTACAAAACCAACGATATATTGATCTTTCGAAGGTAGAATTTTTGGTACTCGACGAAGCGGATCGAATGCTGGACATGGGTTTTATCCATGATATCAAAAAAGTATTGGCGCTTTTACCAAAAAAACGTCAAAATCTTTTATTCTCTGCGACTTTCTCTCCAAATATTCGAACCCTGGCCAGTAAATTTATGGACAACCCCGTTTCCGTGGACGTTGCGCCAAGAAATACGGCGGCTGAATCCGTGAAGCAGACCATTTATATGGTGCACAAAAAAAGAAAGGTAGCGCTGCTCAAACACCTGATTAAAAAAGGGGAATGGAAACAGGTACTCATTTTTACCCGCACCAAACACGGTGCAAACCGCCTGGCCAAACGACTTGACAAAGCAGAAATTCCGGCCCTGGCAATTCATGGTAATAAAAGCCAAAACGCCCGAACCCACGCACTGAAATCTTTTAAAAAGGGAGATGTACAGGTATTGGTAGCTACTGATATCGCGGCGCGTGGCCTGGATATTGAGGAATTGCCGTGGGTAGTGAATTACGAATTGCCCAATGTACCCGAAGATTATGTACACCGAATCGGTCGTACCGGACGGGCGGGACAAACCGGGGAAGCGGTCTCACTCGTTTTTGATCAGGATGAAAGCAAACTGCTACGCGATATCGAACGGTTACTAAACAAATCTATTCCAAAAGAAGTACTGGAAGATTTCGATTATACCGTAAAAATTGATCCAGAGGAAGACGCCCGTAACCGGGAAAATCGTGGCCGAGGTGGTCGCGGACGTAACGATAACCGCGGTGGCCGGGGCAATAATAGCCGGGGACGCAACGACCGGAGTCGGAACGACCGAAATACGTCCGACCGAAACACATCCGACCGAAACACATCCGACCGCAAACCGAACGAGCGCAGCAATAACGATCGCAGAAAAACCGAAAATCGGGGTGCGGAAAAGAAAGAAGCGGTAGCCACTAATGAAAAACAATCAGGAGGTGAACGAGGCGAGAAGAAGTCCAACCGTAAAGAAGAAAACGGTAAACGCGAAAATAATCGCAATTCCCGTAATGATAAAAATAAAAACCGGAATCAAAAAAATCGAAACAAAAAGAATAAATCCAATTCCAAAGATTCGAAAGAAGTGATTCCAGAAGGCAACAAGAAAAGCAAAGGTGTTGCTTTTTCAAAAGCGAGTAAGAATAAAAAATACGGGAAGAAAGGACCGCTGGGATATGGAATGTATCCGTTGGAATAACTGACCGATCCCAACCACCGGGAGGGCAGGCAGGCGCGAGATCGACGAAGGAGATTCATGAGCGAAGCGAACTAAAGCGGACGGGTGGCCATTTTGATCTATAGATAGCCTACCTCAGAAAACAATTTTACGAATAAAAAAAATCCCGGAAGATCAATTGATCGACCGGGATTGCTGTTTTGGGATGGCCCGTTAGATGAAAATCAAACGGTGCTCAAAAAATTACTACCCCTTTAATTAGGATAGTATAAACACGGTTATATTTTGCTGCTAAATTTAATTTTGGAAAAAATTGGCCTCTGCAAAAGCAGAGGCCATCTCTCATGAAAAAAACGAATAATGACTGCAAATTCTTTGTTGCTATTTACCATGATCAGCAACGTTATTATTTTTTAACTCTTGTTTTTAGGTTTCACTCGATTCGCAATCATTAGTACTACTATTATTAACTATTTACAATACAAATATGCGAGGTATTCCTGGCTACTTTTAATAGAAATACCGGGTTTACGTGACATTTAAAACACCTTTCATACGTATATTTTTAGTATGTTAAAAATTATTATACATTATAAAAAAAGAAAATATATAGCCTGTTTACGCTAAACCAGGGCTCAATTTAGCTTTATTTTTATGTGAAAAAATAAAATTGTGACAGGGATACGGAAGGAATTTTTTCAAAATAGATGATATAGCAGACTTTATTCTTTTTGTTTTGTAAACAAACCAGATAGAGGTCTTTTTAGAATAAAGTTTATGCCGTCAGGCTAAGTCTTTCATGCATAATTAGCCTGACGGGCATGGAATAGAATCCAAGAGCAGCTGGCAATATTATTAATAAACTAGTTCTTTGCAACAAAATAAAATCTACTAATTAGTAACTTTACGTTGAATTAAATATCTTTACTACAGAATGAAAAATAAAGTCACATATGATATTAAACTTGGTAGCTCCGAACAGGAAACGGGAACTATCGACCTTGACAGGTTAGCCTTTCTTGCTGATAAAATAATAAAGATAGCTAAAGGAGCATTACAGATTAGAATTGGCTCAGTTTCACATAAAAAAGGTAAACCAGTTAGATATCTTGATAAGGTATTGAAAATCAAGCTAGTAGGAATAAAAGAAGGAAGTACTATTTTAAATTGCGAAACTCAAAATTTTTCTAGTACATTACCTTCTATTCAGATTGATGCCTTTAGACCCGAAGTTGCTAAGGAATTAAAATCAGAAACTCCAATGTCTCTGTTTATGAAAGCTTACTTAGAAGCTTTTGACGAGAATGACAAAGAAAAAATCTTCTTAGATAAACCTCTAATAAAAGATTTAAAGGAGCTCAAAAAGTTTTTTGTTAATAATAATGAAGAACTTACCATCTCCAACAACAATATTACACCAACTTTAAAGCTTAAAAAAACAGATTTTGATAAAATAACCCAACTTGAAGATAGCTATCCTGATCCTCAAAATGTTGTAGTAAATGGTATTGTTGATATACTTGAACATAGTAAATCCAAGGTGACAATTAAAACCAGCCTTGGTAAAACCTACGGAATATTAATTGATCCAAAATTATTTCAAGTAATAAAAGAACTGTGGGGAGAGGAAGCAACTGTGTATGGTATCGGCCATTTTAAACCAAATGGTTCTTTACATTACATTGAAATTGATCGTATTTTTAAGTCATCTCCAGATGATAGGTACTTCTCTAAGATACCTTTTGCTGAAAATGCTGAACAACAAATCCGAAGACAAATAACAAAGAAGCCTAATAAAAATTGGGTAAATGATATAGTCGGAAAATGGCCTGGAGATGAATCTGACGAAGAATTTGATCAACTTCTAAAAGATCTAGGCTAATGAGGTATTTGGTTCTAGACACATGCGCAATAATCCATCTTATTCGAGGAAAAGAAACAGCAATAAGAATTCAGACGTGGATTAATAAACTTGAGCCACAACCCCGTCAAATAATTTCAACAGTTACTAAAGCTGAATTATTAACTTTTGCACTAATGGCAGGATGGCAAACATCTAAAATGATTTTCTTGCAAAAATTTTTAAGTGGAATTACATATGTAGACATAAATCATTCTGACGATCAATTAATCAATAATTATAAACTCATTGACGGTTATAGTAAAAATAAGACAACTGACCCTAATGGTAATTTTAAGGGAGGCTCGCATATAACAATGGGAAAAAATGACCTTTGGATTGCCGCTACAGCTAAAACACTAAATACTACCCTTATAACTTCTGATGGTGATTTCGATCATCTTCACCCTTCAATAGTTAAGATAAAAAAGATTAAATAGCGTATTAAAAAATGCTGCAAAGAACACAGCATACCCGCAATCTTCTCTTTGGTCAGCCTGCGGGTATGCTGACCGAAATGCGCTATTGGTGGCCAAATCTCACTTAAAACAGTAGATTTGGCCACCAATAGCGCATTTTCATAAAGGAAATCAAACTCACTTCCGGCTCGCCATAATATCTTCCTCACAGTTTTCTTCTGACGCGGGGACCGCCTTAGCTACGAGTGGTTTGGTTGGTAAAGACACATCATCAGATGAGGATTCATCGGCCAGGCTCGCCGAGATCGGTTCGTAAGTTCCCAGTGCCTCGTAAACAATATTGTGAATACGGGAACGAAGCTTGGTTTTAAATAATTTTTTATTTTTTGGATTTGGCGTGATCCGATTAGAGAGGAAGATAAAAATCAGTTCTTCCTTCGGGTCCACCCAAACACAGGTACCCGTAAATCCGGTATGACCGTACGTTTTAGCGGAAGCCTTGACAGAACAGGAAGGTGGGCGACGACCAGTGCGGGTATCAAAACCCAGGCCCCGGTGCGTTCGGTACTGTGCCTTCGTAAACAACTCCACGGTCTTAGGCTTTAGATACTGATGACCACCGTAGCTACCTTTATTAAGCAACATCTGAAATAATACGCCAAGATCCTGCGCGTTGGAAAACTGCCCGGCATTCCCGGCGACCCCTCCAAGCAAAGCAGCCGATTCGTCGTGCACATATCCGTGTACTTTTCCCTTTCGCCACCGGTCATCCACAGACGTAGGTACGAGCTGTTGGGGTTTAAATTTTTCTCTCGGCAAATAGGTTAGGTACCGCAGACCCAATGACTTATAAAAGTTTTGGTCCAAATATTCATCGAGGGGCTTTCCACTCTGCTTTTCGATCACGGCCTGCAACAAGTTGAAGTTGACATCACTATAATGATATCGCTTCCTTCTTTTCTTCGGAATAATTTCCAATACCGTCTGCCACAAGGTATCTTGCCATCTCCTATCCATATAAAAATCATCCGCAATTTTAATATTATTTTCAAAACCAGGCTGCTTACAAAAATATTCGTTACAGTTTGGATCGAGGGTATCTTTTAAAAATACATATCTGGAAATCGGCATGTTGGCCTGGATCCCGGAAGAATGCGTCATCAGTTTTTTCAACGTAATTTTTTCCAGCTTTTTGTTGTCTTTAATCGTCATGTATTTAGACAAGGTACTCTTAAGCGGCAATTTTCCTTGCTCGTAAAGTTTCATGGCCGCCAGCGTAGTGGCCGTTACTTTAGTGAGCGATGCAATATCGTAGAGATCCGATTCTCTTACTTTGATGGCCTTATTATATTCGTGGTGACCAAAAGCTTTATGATAAAATACTTTTCCATTTTTGATGAGCATGACCTGGGCACCCGGCGTTACTTTTTGCTGAATGGCGCTTTTAACCAGGGCATCAATTCCAACCAGTTTTACGGGATCAATCCCTACTTCGTGCGGTGTCACGTAGGCGAGCCGATTCATTTTCAGAACTGCTCCTGCCCCATATTTTAAATTTGGCGAAAGCGTCAACGGGAGTTTAGCCGAGGAGGTTGCGCCACCAAAAATCATCTGGGCAATTTCCTGGCGAACGATGGCATTGTTTTCAAAAGACTGAATCAACGCTATTTTTTGATCGAATAATGGAAGTTGTAAAGGATTACCGTAATTGACAATCACCGTTGCCGCACGTTCCGCGTGTCGGTTAACGGAAGCAATAAAGTCGGCGTCTTTTAACGTATCCAACGCAATGTGATCCAGGCTGATTACTAAGGGACGTTTACGCATTTTTTTTGTCAGGGTGGCTAAAGGTTTTCCGGGTTCTCTTTTAATTAAAATGGGAAGTACTTCCGAGTAGTTTTTACTGATTTTTTCAAAGTCGCGGTACTTCTTTTGGCCCACCTGTACCAGTCCCGTCGCCCTTTGTTCTAAAGACAGCGGTAGCAGTTGATCCGGATTACGAGCCACCACAACGCTTTGTCGATACCACTCGTCGACCTGATTTTGCTCTTCTTTTTGCTCAAACATTTCTTTTACCTGATCGGCCTCAATCCGTTCGGGTTCCATCGGATTCTTTCGCCAGGCCTTGGCCATCAGGACTTTATAAACCCGTACGTTCAGTTCCTTTTCGGAAAGCAGTCCCTCCTCTACCATTCGGAGCAAAGACTGAAAATACAAGTCCACACGATCCTGTACGACCAGCATATCCACGCCGCTGTACACGAGTGCCCGCAACGTTTGTGTATCCCGGGCAACCCCCAGCATCAACCCATCAAAATGTACTTTTTCTTCTAAATATTGTTTTAGATATCCTTTGGGACGTTTTTCCTGGTCAATATCTTTAATGAGCGCTTCGTTGATCAACAGACCACTCAACCCGCTATTGACCAACCGGGTATATTTTTCCAATAATTTAGGCAAAGTGCGGAGGGTATCATTTTCAATATAAATAAGATCCCGAAAATTATTAGCGACCGTCAAAATCCCTTCATTCTGAAATTGATCAACCATTCGTACACTCTGCTTGGCCAGCAAAGTAGGTGGAAACGCGCCTTGTTGAAAATTAAACATCGTATCGGAAAGATGTTGTGTATTGAGTTCTGGACCAAAAACCATATCCAGTTTTAAAGCACGGGCTTTTAGCAGATAGTTGTCTAATAAGCTTTGATCCATTCCTCCATCCTGGAGCGTCGCCAAAGTAACCGGAAACGGATAAGGCGTCTGATCGCTAAACATCTGATTGGGGCTGACGAGCTGATCGGTGGCGGTGAGTAGCGGAATCTTTGCGGAGATCTGTACCGTGTCGATAAAATTGGCGTAATCGGCGAGGAGCAGTCCGGATAACTGAAGTCCGGCAATTTTACCCGCACGGATGTCTTGCTTAAGCTGTCGCTGCCGTTGGATATCCGGCGCGTCCGTTTTAAAAAAAAGTAATTGTCCAATTTTTTCTTCGAGGGAAAGAGTAAGAAGGAGGGAATCCGCCCAGTCAGCGTCTGCATTTAGGAACGGGGCATGCGCCACCGTAGGCGTGTATTCCGTACGGTTACAGGCCAATAGTAAAATAACGATGGTTATGATTCCAAAAAATTTAGACATAGTGCTTCCTACCAAGAGGGTTCTAATGATCCTTCTTAAATCGCTATTGTTTAAGGTTATAACGCAATAGCGGTATTTGTATTCTCAAGTTTGTGTATGTCTATTTGTATAGTCAGAAGTGATTGCGACCTTACTTGATAGCAAGATAATAATTTTTGGGGAGAATTATTTTTAAATTCGTGTTAGATTCCATTATATTTTAGAATATAATCTAGACTGGATTTAATTGATAGCGGTTAGTTCCAATAATTGGGTCAACCTGATTATTGAAAAGTCGTTTAAGACGCAGTAGCAGAAATACAAATAGGATAAAATTCATTATTTATCATTAAGTTTGCAATTTTTTTAATTTAAATTTTATACTAAATGAGTAGATATTTTGTCGGATTATTTTCAATTATGTTATTCAGCGGTTGTTTTACAAGTTCTAAGGGAGTAGGCACTTCTTCTGAATTTAGAGGAAAGTATAAGCAATTTTTTGATCCAGGCGAAATAGAAATTTTTAGCTGGTATCATTACGTCACAACCAAAACCGTTGATGAAAAATATGTTTTAAGAATTTTCTATCCTGAAAAAAAACAGCTTACCTCCAAGGTCTCTTTCCAATCAAAAAACCTGAAGATCAAAGAAGGTTTATCACAACGATGGTTTGATAGTGGAAATTTTAAAAGCGAAGGAAATTTTCATAATAACAAAGAAAACGGTCATTGGAAGTTTTATTACTATAAAGACAATATTGTCAATTCAGAAGGTAAATTTGACTCCGGAAAAGAAACAGGTCTTTGGAAATTTTATGATTACAAAGGAAAAATTAAGGAAGAAATAATTTTTCAAAATGGAATAAAAGAAGGTGAGTTTACCCAATATGACAGTCTTGGTACCATTGTCAACCAGGGTATTTATAAATCAGATACTATTTATCAACAATCAAAACAAGTAGAAAATTTAGCGGTTGGAGAGCAAAACATGCCATATATGAGTTCATGTCACAGCATTACCAATGAAAAAGAAAGAAAAGAATGTTCTGACAATACCATGCTACAATACATTTATAAAAATATAAAATATCCCCAAACAGCAAGAAATTTCCAAATAGAAGGACGAGCCCTGATTAGGTTTGTCATAAATAAAGATGGAAGCATTACAATCATTGAAACCTTATCTGGAATCTGTGAAAGTATTGAAAAAGAATGTATCAGAATTATCAAAGAAATGCCAGACTGGAAAGCCGGAAAACAAGATGGTAAACCAGTGAAAGTTTTCTTTAACCTACCCGTAAAATTCAATTTAAATTAGTGGCTTATGAAAATTCTTAGTGAACTGAGAAGATATGACACAAAAAACCCTTATCCAATAATTTAAAAAAGCCAGAATAGCACTGCAATTTACCTGAAATGTTGATTATATCTTCCAGCAGATAAAGTAGTTAAATACATTCCTGTTAGCCACTTAATCCTAGGGAATAAATATATTTTTTGTCTTCTATTTTCTATACTTTTCTTATGCGGTTATACTCAGGAAACTACTTTTCCTGGTTATATTTTCGATAGCGAACAAAACATCGAATTAAAGATGTCTTTATCAGTATCTACCAGAATGACCAACTTAATTACCGCAAATGGATACGGAGAATCAAGACTGATGAATGAGTGTGGAAATAACGTAACTTGGACAGAGGAGCAACATCAGAAAAACCGTAGAACAGAATTTAAAGTGTTCCAACTCATGGAAGAGGGTTTTGACGGAGATAAAACGCTAAAGGAAATTATCGAAATGGATAATACTCGTCGATAAGTTTTTATGGATTGTTCAATCTAAAAACATTAATAAAGCAGCCGGTCCTTTGTACCTGCTACTTTACTAATTTCTATTCCACCACCAGCTCCGTTTTTTCCATTTTCCCATCCTTCGCTACCTTCACCGTATACGTCCCCGGTCGCAAAAACACCATCCCGTTATCCGCCGCTTTCACTTTCAGGGTATCCTCCTTTTTACTATTCAAGAAAGACTGATACGATTCTTCCATTCCTTTTCCTACGGTAAGGTCATAATTAATATAGTTCAAACCCTTTTTCGTTTCGGTAGAAAAACTTTGTAGTTTACCGCCCTTTTCCGTTTCAATCGTAACCGTAATTTTTCCCGCTTTTTGGGTGTAGACCGGAATCTTTTCTTCGGGTACCCGATCGTCCGAAAACCAGCCCCGTTTACTACCCCACCGGGAACTGTACCGCACTTTATCCATCGTAAAAACGTGGACCGGCTTACTCATCACCGCATCTTCCAGCTGCTGTACTTCTTTGACCGAACCAACGTAGATACTCCTGCCGTGTGTACCCACGATCAGGTCGCGGTCGCGCGGATGAATCACCAGATCGTGTACCGACACCGCCGGCATTCCAGTACGCATTTGCATAAAATTAATGCCGCCATTCAGCGATACATAAAGACCATGATCGGTCCCTACGTAAACTATATTTTTATTGTTTGGATCCTCTCTTATCACATTGACGGGTTCCAGCGGTAAGTCCAGACCGATCCGCTGCCAGTTTTCACCAAAGTCAGTGGAACGATACACATAAGACGTAAAATCATCCCAGCGGTAGCCATTGAGGGTCGCATACACGGTTCCCAAATCGTGCGCAGAAGCAGCCACCGTCGTTACCCAAAGATCGGCTGGGAATCCGCGCGAGATATCCGTCCAGGAAAATCCCCCGTCGCGACTCACGTGTATCAAACCATCGTCCGTCCCCGCGTAGAGCAGTCCAAACTGCAGGGGCGATTCGTGAATATCGGTAATCGTTCCGTAGGCAACATCCCCCTTCCGGCCACCTTTGGTCAGGTCTTTGGAAATCTTCTCAAAATCTTCTCCTTGCTTGAATGACCGATGCACAAAATTAGAACCCAAATATAAGATGTCGGGTTGGTGAACGGAAAGATGAATCGGTGTCTGCCAGTTAAATCGTAAAGGCCGCTCGCCCAGTTCGTGGCGGGGCTGAATTAATTTACGTTCGTTTTTTGCTCGATCAATTCGGTAATAAAATCCAAATTGAAATCCAGTGTACACGATGTTATTATCTCTCGGATCCACTTGCACTTGCATCCCATCTCCGCCCAACAAAAAATCATAAGGATATTTACCTGAGTTCTGCCATCCGTCGTTCGCTTTATAATTGCTCGGTCCCACCCAAACACCATTGTCCTGTAGTCCCCCGTAAATATTGTAGGGTTCTTCGTTGTCAACGGCCACTGCGTAAAACTGTCCAACGGGTAGCGAATTACACTTATACCAACTGTCCCCATTGTCGTAAGAAATATTTACTCCTCCATCGTTGCCAATAATCAGATGTCCATCGCGATCGGGACTAACCCACATGGCGTGATGATCTACGTGTACATTTCTACCGTTGATATTTTCAAAAGTTTTCCCTCCGTCCAGACTCCGTAAAATCGGTACACCATATATATAGATATGATCGGCGTTGCGCGGCGAAACGCGGACTTGTCCAAAATAATATCCGTAAGAATTATAAACCCGATCCAAATATCCTTCGTGGGTTTTCTTCCAGGATTGACCTTCGTCGTCTGACACGTATACTTCCGCGCCGATCACCGGCGTATCAAACAATAAAGAATTCGCATTTTCTAAATACTCTGTTAAAGCGACTGGTTTAATTTTCCCAGACTTGACCATTTCACGAATTTTCTTGATAGAATATTTTTTTGGAAATCCATTCTCGGTCAGAAATTTCTGAAAAGGTTCATCTTTCAGTTTGTCAAACCCAAGTGCGTCCATTTCCCGAAAAGAATCCTTGGTAAGCCGTTCGTTGTCCTTGTCTTTATCTGATTTCGGCCGACGGAAATAGTTATCTACAATGGCGTACAACCGGGTTTTTCCCGCATTGGTTTTAGTGAGTGCCAATCCGATACGCCCCACTCCATCGCCGTTCGGAAAACCACTATCCGGCCCGCTGATGATGGACCAGTTCTGTCCGCCATCGGTTGATTTATGGATCAGCGAACCCGCACCGGATTCGACAAAATTCCACGCTCGACGTTCCCGGTGCCAGGTAGAGGCGTAAAGTATTTCCGGATTTTCGGAATCAATGATCAGGTCGATCGCACCACTATTATCATCTACAAAAAGTGTTTTTTTCCAGGTAATGCCGCCATCGGTAGTCTTATAAACCCCACGTTCTTCGTTGGGAGAATACAAGTGTCCCAGGACGGCAACCCAAAGAATATCTTTATTATCAGGATGCAAAATGATCCGGCCGATGTGGTGGGATTCGGGCAGACCACGGTGTTGCCAGGTTTTACCTCCATCAATACTTTTATATATTCCTACACCACTGTAGGAAGAGCGACTGGAATTATTTTCTCCGGTCCCGATCCAGATAATACTATCAGACCAGTTAACGGCAATATCACCGATTGTCATGGTAGCGGCTTCTTCAAATAAAGGAGAAAATCGGGTACCATTGCTTTTGGTTTCCCAGAGTCCACCGGAGGCGTAAGCTGCGTAGAAATGGGTAGGATCGGTGGGATCCACCGCAAGATCGGTTACCCGTCCACTAAAAACGGTAGGACCTGCAGAGCGAAAGGTGACTGCGTTGAGTATAGAGTTTTTGCCGAGCAGTATTCTTTGTTGTTCTGCTTTGAGTCTTTCAGCAGCGGGCGTAGCGGATGGCTGAATAGATTGGGCTATTAATAAAGGAGCATAAAACAATAGAGTACTAACAAAAATGATAATTCTCATGGTGTTTGGATCTAATTGAAAATGGTTAATAAATTTAGTACGCTTCTATCTAATAAGAGGTGGAAGTTAATAAAGAACCACAATTAAAATAAATTCTATGACAAAAAAACCATTAGTTAATTTTCTGATCTAAAATAAGAAAAGATAGAATACGCTGAAAGCCGTTTATTCTTTTTGATCCACCAATTATTAAGCGAACAGAATTATTAATGGAAAAAAGATACTAAAACCATAAATAATTAGTTTTAGCCCCCATAAATGATCTAAAATTAATGTTCCTGAAAAGAATGACAAAAAACCAACCATAAAATAAAGTTTTGTTAATTATCATTTTACAACTCCTAATGCTATATTTCTGCTACTTTACAGAATAATTATAACCTATTTTCCGTTTTTACTAATATTCGATTTTTTTTTATTTGTTAATAATTTTAGGAAATCAAAAACTTTAGCTTATCTTTACGCCACCAAATGGAGATACTGAATAACGAATATGACCGCATTTTATGACTGATTTTTAACTAACTAACCTAAATTACAGTATCATGAAGCCTTTAAAAAATGCAAAAAAAACTAATTCGCTTTCTTCTACTCACTTCCTTTCGAAGATTAAAAGTAAAGTAATTAAAATTCAAAACAGCGACCAATTAATCCCAACTTCTGCTTTAGCCAACGGCTAATTTTTTATTCTCGAAAGAGTAATTCCAAAAAATCAGGAAAACCATGGTTTTCCGTCCATATTCTCCCAGAACATATACTTTTTTTTCTTTTAGTTATCCTTTTCGGGACCGAAACGCTTCGTCGGAACGTTCTGAAGGAATGTTTTTCAGTATGAAAGAACGATTTTGCGGTCGATTTCTTTTTAATTATCAATTATGGCAAAAGCCAACGTACAAATTACGTTGGCTTTTTCTAGTTTAGAAATGCTCACATACCTTTCTGATAAACAAATTCGTTGAATAGTAGTATAAAGAATGGAAGCAATATCCGGGAATCACCGGCATATCGTATCTTTACCCTTGGTCCACCACTCATATCCTATATGGAGGTAAATTAAAAATACGGTTCTGGATAAAAGTTCTGGAATTTTTCTTTTGCCTGGATCTTACGATAAAAGATTTACACGTTATAGAATCTCTGCGTCTTTGCGCCCTCTGCGAGAAAAACACTTTTTAGAGCAAACTCAACGATTCAACGATTCAACAATTCAACAATTCAACAATTCAACAATTCAACAATTCAACAATTCAACATCCTATAATTAAGTGAAAAAAATAGATCTATTACTGGCTAAAAGTTTTATTGCGCCATTTATCGCTACCTTTTGTATTGGGCTGTTTGTACTAATCATGCAGTTCCTCTGGGTTTATATTGACGATATTATTGGAAAAGGAACGGGAATGTTCGTGATGATTGAGCTGATTGGCTATCTATCTGTTTCTCTGGTCCCAATGGCACTTCCTATCGCGATTTTAATCTCTTCGGTAATGGTGATGGGTAATATGGCCGAGCATTACGAACTAGCCGCCCTGAAATCAGCAGGCGTTCCACTCTTACGTATTATGGCACCACTAATTGTCCTTGGTTTTGGGGTGATGCTTCTTTCTTTCTTTTGTTCTAATTACGTCATTCCGGTAGCCAACCTGAAGTTTAAGTCTCGCCTCTACGACATCAAACGCCAAAAACCGATGCTCAGCCTCGAAACAGGGGTCTTTAACGACGATTTTCGCAATATGATCATCCACATCGGTGGCAAAGATCCTGACAACCGAACGATCCACGATGTCCTGATTTACGACCACAATTCTTATAATAATAAAAAAGTCAGCGTCATTACTGCCAGTAAAGGAGAAATGTTTACTACCGCCGATAAACAGTTTTTTGTGATGAACCTTTTTGACGGTACGCAATATCAGGAGACCAAAGTCAATCCCGATAAAAAAACAACCAAGGAAAAAACTAAAAACTATCCTTTTGTGCGTACTTCTTTTAAAGAATGGACCAAAGTATTTGATCTGAGTGAATTTGATATGCGGGAAACGGACCGGGAATTATTTCAAAATAATTATACCATGCTTAGTGCTGCCCAACTACGCATAGCGATTGACTCGATTGACTCAGAACTCGACCGCCGCTGGGAAAAATACCATAACCATATTTATCGAAATTATCACTTCCTGAAAGATAGTATTAAACAGAAAATTACGGTGACTAAAAATCCTGACACCAGAACGCCGGATTTTCCAAACCCTGATATTCAGCAAAAAATTGAACTAGCCGACGATCAGTCTCCAGAAGATAGTGAAAAAAATATATTATCGGTAAAACCGAAAAAAAGTAAAAAAACACCCAGAGCGACCCCTAAATATGCCGGTAATATTCCTCAACAAAAATCGCTCGACTCTCTCATGCAATACGCCAATTTTTTGGAAACATTTGTAAAAAAAGATAAAAATGCCATCACTCGAAGACTTAGTTCTGCGCTCCATAGCTTATCCAACGAAAGTCAGTCTTCCAATATTAGTATCTCATCCAAAACAGAATACAGAGTAAAGCATGTGTTTGAATTAAACAATAAATACAGCATGGCCGTCGTCTGTATGATCTTTTTGTTTATCGGCGCACCAATGGGCGCTATTATTCGGAAAGGCGGATTTGGCTATCCTATTTTGGTAGCTATTTTCTTTTTCGTATTTTTTATTATTATGGGAATCTTTTTTAAAAAAGTAGCAGAAAGTAATACCCTCCCTGCCCTGCTAGCAGCGTGGATGCCCTGCGCTATTTTATTTCCTCTAGGATTGTTGTTAACTTCCCGCGCCATGAATGATTCTAAGTTAATCAACTGGGAACTTATCCGCGATCGGCTAAATAAATTAAGAACAAAATCCGCCACAAAATAATTCACTTTGCCAACCAATTTACGCACTACAATCCAGGAAAATAAATTTTACGGCATCGCCTTCACCACCTGGTTATTCTTTGGCGCATTGTTAATTTTTCTGACCGAGAAAGGAGACGCCCTTCTTTTTTTTAATGACCATCGCAGCTATTACGGAGATTTATTTTTTCGCTACGCAACCATGGCGGGAGAAGAAATTGCGTATATTCTGATGTTGGTCTTTTTACTGATTTACAATCGACGAGCAGCGTGGCTGGTCCCCGTCACCGGCGGTGTAGTCATACTGGCAAGTAAAGGATTAAAGGAGATTTTTCAACAAAACCGTCCCGTGGCCTGGTTTAAAGAATTAGAATTATTTGACACCCTGAATGTCATCGAAGGAGAACCTCTCTTTTCTGGTGCGTCCAGTTTTCCGAGTGGTCATACCATGTCAGCCTTTGCACTTTTTGGATTGCTCGCTTTATTAATTTCAAAGAAGAGAGCGGTAGCTGTATTAATCTTGCTACTCGCCATTATCGTTGGTATTTCCAGAGTATATTTGATCCACCATTTTTTTATCGATATCTATGCGGGTTCAATCATCGGTACTCTGCTGGCATTAATTATTTATCAGATTTGGAGTTGGAGTTGGAAAAATAGTTGAGGTGGTAAATTTGCAATATTATCAGATTTTTTAAAACAAATAATATCTATTATTCTATCTTTTTTTATTTTTAAACAAAAACTACCTATTTATAGTGCTGAAAATCAATGATTTACAAATTTGGAAACATTTTGTTTTCAAAACTATTTGTTTTATTTATTCTCCATCCCTTATCTTTGCTTTAAAAAAATTAATTATGGATTTAAAAACTCAAATGGGTCATAAACTAATTCAAATAAGACAAAAGTTAATTGATTTAGGAGAAGTAAAGAACAAAACAGAATTTGCTAAAAGCATTGGCTCCCACGCAACAGTAATTTCAGAAATGGGAAAAGGAAAGAGAACAGTAAATGTAAAAATCATTAATAATTTAATCAATAAATATGGTGATCATTTTGAACCAAATGAATTCTTTGGACCTGATAAAGAGGAAGACTATATTATGTTCTTGACTGATGCCTCTGCCGGACCTTCGATACCTTCTAATAATGTAGAAAAAGTGAAGAAATTTTCTTTACCTGATATAAAAGGAAAACATTTTGCCTTTAGGGTAAGCGGCGATTCAATGATCCCAACATTGGAAAATAAAGATATTCTCGTCTGCGAAGAGGTACTGAATAGATTAAGGCTACAGAACGGAAAAATATATGTTGTAAGCTCAAATGAAGGAATTAATGTAAAAAGAATACAACTTCAAAAAGAAAAGGGACACATTACTGGCTTATCTCTTTTATCCGACAATGAAAATATTCAAGAGATAAAAATAGACTTTACCGAAGGGCTACATCAATTTCCTTTCCTTAAATTTTACTTACCAATTAGAAGAATCACCCAAAAAGGAATAGAATAATGGAAATTATTATCCACAACTCTGTATAAAAAGTCAATTTTTCCTTCCTTACAAAAGTATTAACAAATAATATTAATAATGGATAATTCAACAAAGAAGATAAAACTTAAAATCTCATTAGCTGGAATTGAGCTAGAAGTTCTGGGCTATGATGAAAAAGAGAGCTCAGTTATCTCTGTAAAAATACTGACCATTGTGATCATAGTCGGTATATGCTATTATTTATTAAGTAAGATAACTTGATAATATTTGAATTAAATAAATGGAAACCATCAATAAATCTGATTGATTAATCAGCTCACATCACCTGACCAAAAGTCGGTATTTGCAATTATTTGACGTAAAAATAAGCAACCCTACCCTACTTCTTTAAACTGACAAAAATGCCACAGCACACCCGCCGGGTCGTGTAGAAAAATTTCCCGTCCGTAAGGAAAACTCCTAATCTCCGTCATTTTAACCGTTGGAAATTTTTCTGTTAAATTCAGCGCCAGCAAGGCGGTTTCCCACGCCTCCACATCGGCCACTTCCAGGAAAAGCATGGAATTTTCAATCCAGTCTTTTACGTACGCATCTTGCAGATAAAAACCCATCTGCTCTCCGACTTGAAAAAGCGACATGGTCGCATTAATCACTACTTCCGTAAAACCTAAAGTTTGATAAAACTTTCTGGATTCGCTAAAATCTTTAGCACCAATAAAACCTCGAATGGATTGGATGTGGAGAGAATGACTCATCTTTTTTTTGGTAAAGATACCAAAGGAATTAGAATAATCAACCAAATGACATTCCCCGACAGGCCGATTCTAATTTCTATCACTATTCAAATTCGGCATAATACTCGCCCGGAAAATCGGTTTGTCAATCAATTGCCAATAATAGATATCATCTTTTCCCTTGCCACCGTTGCGGCTACTGGTAAACAAACCGCCGCTATTATCTGCATTGATATAAAACCCAAAATCGTCGCCTGGGGAATTAAAAGGTTCGCCCAGATTTTCTTTGATCTGCCAGGTACGTTCACTGTTCGCATATACTTTTTTACTGCGAAAAATATCCAACCGGCCTAATCCCCCCTGATCACTGGAAGAAAAATAAAGTACTTCATCTTCACTGATATAAGGAAAAACTTCATTACCCGCTGAATTGATTACCGGCCCCAAATTGACGGGTGCCGACCACGATTCGTTCCGGTAAGTAGAGACATAGATATCCATTCCGCCAAATCCTCCCGGTCGATTGGAAGAAAAATAAAGTCGGGTACCATCCGAAGAAATAGCCGGATGACAGGTCGAAAAATCGTCGCCATTAAAAGGTACTTCCTGAATGTTACTCCACTGATCTTCCAGTTTTTCAGCCATAAATATTTTCAGCTGACGTTTTCCCCGTCTGTCCTTTTTTGCGCTGCTACGGGTAAAAAACATTAAATTTCCGGAATAAGAAAAAGAAGCAGAACTCTCGTGGTACTCATCATTGATTGCTCCCGTTAGTGGTACGGGTTCGGCTAGTTTTCCATCTGATAAACGGGAATAAAACAAGGTAGATAATTTCTTTTTCCAGGCGTTTAATTTTCCGCCACCAGCTGTTGCCGCAAACCTGGAAGATGCCTGGGCACGGGTGGAAGTGAAGATGACTCCATCTCCAACGAGCACCGCATTATAGTCCAGGTCTGATGAGTTAATAACTTTTAAATTACCAATATTAATAATTCCAAAAGCCGAATAAAGATCATCCGGATAACAAGTTATCTCGGGTATCGTTTGGGACATTTTCTGACCATTCAATACCGTATAACTGAAAAAAATCAAAATGAGAAATTTCAAACGCATTCAATAGGATTTGGGGGTAAAAAATTAGAGACTTAACTTACTTTATAACAATACAAATCGTATTCCATTCGTGCTCAAAAAAATACTAAAAAGACTATTTTTTTGTAAAAACATTCGTCATCTCGAATTTCATAATTAAACTTTAAGGTGGTGATTTCACCCTTGAAACCAGACTTTTGTTAGTTAGCCCTCTTTTTACGTAAAAAGAGGGCTAACCGGCCAACAAGCGAATAAGCCAACTGGCTGATCAACTTTAAATAAATAATTCGGGATGACGCATATTCAATTTTCGTTTTGTTGCGAATCTATTTTACTTTTCCAGCAAAGCAGTCATATCCGCACCTCCAGGATTGGTTACCAAAATGTCGGTACGTCGGTTTTTATTATGAATCTCCGTCGGACAATCTACGCCGTCCGGGCAATCATTTGAATATTTTTCTCCGTAGCCAACTACGCTAATTCTCTTTGCGCGAACCCCTTGCGAACTCATATAATCAGCGATTCTTTTAGCACGTCTTTCTGATAATTCCTGATTAAAACCAGCATTACCAATCGCATCCGTATAAGAAGCGACCTGAACAGTCATTCCGTCGTGTTTTTTCATCATTTCTACGACGGAACGTAGGTTGTCTTTATCGGTGGTCGTCAAATCAGTTACTGACGATGGGTAAAATACAGACTGTACTACCGGTAAATTTCCCGGACCATTTCCATCTCCTTCAAAAGTCAATTTTTTAGGCTTGGAAGTATCTGATTTTAAAATAGTTTTTTCACCAAGGTTTAAAATTCTAAATTCCGTACGTCGATTCATCTGGTGCTTGTCTTCGCTACACTTCATGGTATTCAGACATTCGTTTACGGGCATAGATTCTCCGTATCCTTTTGCGGTCACCCGACGTCTTTCGATTCCCTGGGAGACAATATAATCAACGGCAGACTTTGCTCGTTCGGTGGACAACCACTCGTTGTAGCTATCCGATCCGCGACTATCCGTGTGAGAATTTAAGTCAATTTCCATTTCTGGATACTGACGTAATAAATTAACCACCTTATCCAACTCTACTTTGGCACTTTCTTTTAAATTATACTTGTCAAAAGCATAATAAATATGATTTAACTCAATCAGCTGTCCAGTTTCAAGACTGGTATTTTCGATCTTTTCTCCTTTAGCAATAAAATGATCCAGATCTTCTTCGTAGGCTTCTACTTTTGAATCCGGGTCAATCTGAGCAATCACTTTTGTAGGCTTCTTATTCACCCGGGTAGCATCCGCTACCGTGGCAATCGGATTCAAACGAATCACAATAACGTCATCCGTCATCTCGTCCGCTTCGAAAACCTTATCGTATTTTTCATAACCATTCTTTTCGGTGGCCACAAAATAATTACTTGTTTTATTCCAGTCGAAACGAACCGTCCCGTCTTTCGTCGTGGTGTAACGAATAATATTGCCAGGACGGTTTGCTTCTGACAAAACAACTTCGGTCATCGGTAGTTCTACACCAGTCACCGCGTCAATTACTTTTACTTTTTTACTAGCCAGTACCGGAGCAACAGGCTCTTCTTCCATCGTCTTCCAGGCGTAAATATCATCCCGGCCATTTCCACCTTCTCTTCCCGACGTAAAAAATCCTTTGTCTCCACCGGCATTGCCAATAAAACCAAAATCATCCGCGGGTGAGTTAAATGGCTTACCCAAGTTGGTTACTTCCCAGTTGTCATCGCCCGTCATGTGCGGGTTGACGACTTCCTGAGCTGCGAATAAATCCAGCCCGCCCATATTATTATGTCCTTCGGAAGAAAAGAACAACGTTCCGTTTCCATCCGTAAAAGGAAAAATTTCGTTTTTATCGGTGTTGATATCTGGCCCCATGTTTACCGGCTCAGACCATTTTCCATCTTCCAGGTAGGTCACATAAATATCCATTCCACCGGTGCTACCTGGTCGGTTAGAGGCAAAATACATCGTCTGTCCATCCGCAGAAATGGATGGATGACAGGTAGAATATTTTTCTACGTTAAAAGAAACTGGTTGTGGATCTGACCATGCTCCATCCACGTAAGAGGATACAAATATCTTTAATCGTTTGGCTTTTTTAGTATTAAGGATGGTTCCTTTTTGGTTATTTCGGGTAAAATATAGCTTTTGATCCTTTTCGGAAAAACTCGCAATTCCATCGTGAAATTTAGAATTTAACGCCTTGATTCGGGTAGGTTTCTTAAAACTTACTTCTCCCATTTGCTCAGAAAAGAACAAATCATTAAACTGCTTATTTGGATTACCCGTTCCTTTGTCCCCAAAACGCAGGCGGTCAGAGGTAAAAATAATACCGTTTTTAAAATAAACTGGACTAAAGTCCAAATCCGGCGAATTAAGACCCTCCGCGAGGCCAATTTTCACTTTACCAAATAATTCATTTGGTACTGCATCCGTTTGAGCAACCAGTCCACAGGAACCGGAAAGTAAGGCTGCCACAAAGATCGAAGAGATATTTTTCATATATTTTTACTTGTAATCCAATAAATGATTATATGTTTTATTTCAAAATTTGTTCCAATTATCATTATTTATTATATAATAATTCAATTAATAACAGATCGGTTATTTTTAATTCTGAGATGAGTGAACGATAAATTTAGCTGGTTGGCCCGTTTGCTGGTTCGCTAGTTGGCTTCCCTCCTGCGTAAAATACCTTAAAGGGAAGCCAACCGGCCAACCAAATAACGGGCAAAAAACACTCGCCCATTTCATAATTAATGACAAATTCAAAAAGTTACCGAACCATTGATTAGGATTACGACTAAATGCCACAAGAGGCAAAGAATTCTTAAAATTCCCTATCTTACCCTCGAATTATTCGAAGTTGTTTAAGGATGTCCACAGAAAGCGAGGATAAGTGCTTGGTTGTCAAGACGATGCAAATTTTGAGGTTCGTAGCCATAGCTACGGTACCGATAAATTTGTGAAGTATTGGCAATCAATGACTTAGCCGTAGCTACTGTGCTTCATCCTTAAACAACTTCTTCACCAACCCTGTAAATACTATGAAAAAATTAGCGTTGCACTGGCAAATTTTGCTCGGCATGGCTCTTGGAGTTGCCTTTGGTCTCATTGCCAACAAGTTTGTCTGGAATCAATTTGTTTTGGACTGGATAGAGCCTTTTGGTACTATATTCATCAATTCCCTCAAACTAATTGCGGTACCTCTAATCATAGCCTCCTTAATCAAAGGTGTTTCTGACCTAAAAGATATTTCCAAACTATCACAAATGGGCGGACGAACGATTGGCATTTATGTACTTAGTACTGTTTTTGCCGTTTCACTTGGGCTTCTTATTGTAAATATCATTCAACCGGGTAATTCTGTCAATGAAGACACGCGTACTGAGTTATTGTCAAAATATGCTGGTGATGCAGAAAAAAAGCAAGAAGCAGCAATGAATCAAAAAAAAGTAGGACCACTTCAGGCATTGGTTGATATCGTACCAGGTAACATATTTGCGGCAGCATCCGACAATGGAAATATGCTGCAGGTAATTTTCTTCGTAATTTTCTTTGGTATCGGGATGATCTTAATCCCAGAAGAAAAAGCCAGACCCGTTAAAAGTTTCTTTGATGGCCTGAATGAAGTCATTCTGAAGTTGATAGATCTAATCATGCTGGCTGCACCTTATGGTGTATTTGCTCTTTTAGCTGCTTTAGTGGTTAAATCGCCCAGTGCGGATCTGTTTGTGGCACTAGGATATTATGCCGGCTCAGTGGTCATAGGCCTGGGTGTCCTTATTTTTGTTTTATATCCACTTTTAGTAAAAACATTCACTGGAATTGGCTACGTACAGTTTTTTCAAGGCATTTTACCCGCTCAATTATTGGCATTTTCTACCAGTTCCTCCGCAGCTACCTTACCAGTTACGATGGAACGAGTGGAAGAACATCTTGGCGTAGAAAAAGAAGTTACCAGTTTTGTTCTACCTATTGGCGCCACCATCAATATGGATGGTACAAGTTTGTACCAAGCGGTAGCTGCCATATTTATTGCCCAATGTTTTGGAATGGACTTGACACTAGGTGCCCAGCTTGGAATTATCGCTACAGCGACCTTAGCCTCCATTGGTTCAGCAGCAGTACCTGGAGCAGGAATGGTTATGCTAGTCATCGTACTCGGTCAGGCCGGAATACCTGAAGCTGGTTTAGCCTTGATTTTTGCAGTTGATCGTCCGCTTGATATGTGTCGTACAGTAGCCAATGTAACGGGGGATGCAACAGTGGCGCTACTGGTCGGTAAAAGTGTTGGAAAAATTGGACCGCCAAAAATCAAAAACTGGGACGATAATCTGGAAGAAGTCATTTGATGTTAACAAATAAAATATCACTGTTTTTTTGTGGATTAATTATCGTTTCACTGGTCTTTTCTCCTTTCTTATTAACCGTCAGTATGATTGGATTGTTAATATTGGGTCTGGTGAAAGAAAACAAAGAGGGTTTAAATAGATTCTCTTTTAATAAAAACCTTGGGACGAAGTTAATGGACTGGAAAAGCAATGCTGCTTTTTTAGTGATCCCATTTTATTTTTTTATAGTCCTTTTCGGAATCTGGCAGGTCGAAGGAGATTATACGTATCTCTTAGAGCGATTGCGGATTAAGCTTCCCTTTATTGCGCTGCCCGTGGCATTTTTGGGATTGTCCTGGTTTAATGACCGACAAATAAAAGGTCTGCTATATTTTTTATTAATTTTTATTACTCTGACCGGAGTTGGTATTTCCATCAATTATCTATTAAACTACGATTTGATTAATGATATGCTCAGTCGGGGTAAACCCATGCCTACCCCACGCAATCACATTCGTTATAGTCTCTTGGTCGGAGTATCCATTATTGGTGGTATTTATTTAATAAGAGAACAATATTTTATTAAAAATCCCAAGGAGCGTTATCTGATCGTTGGTTTAACGATTTTCCTTTTTTTATATATCCACCTATTAAGTGTAAAAAGTGGTATCCTCTGTTTGTACGTTGCACTAGGCATGTTGTGTTTGCAATACATTTTTCTATCAAAAAAATATCTATTCGGATTTCTCCTCATCGTCGGCTTGGTCAGTCTTCCGGTGGTAGCTTTTATGACGATTCCCAGTTTTCAGCATAAGCTGACGTATATGCATTATGATCTGAAAAAATACTTTGCCGGAGAAGGAGAACAATACTCTGACTCAGGTCGATTGACCTCTCTCAAAGTTGGATGGGACTTATTTATTAATGGTCCGGCATTCGGCGTAGGCGCAGGAAATATAAAAAAGGAAGTACACCTTATTTATCAGCAAAAATATCCGGATTATGTAAAACCTATTTTACCCCACAACCAGTTTTTGTTTGTACTAGCTGGTAGTGGATTATTTGGCTTTTTCTTTTTTCTGCTCGCTGTTTTTATTCCCCTATTTTATCAGAAAAATTATCAACATTTTTTCTTTTTAGGACTGTACACTATTTTTTTGATGGCTTTGATCTTAGAACATACGCTGGAAAATGCGGAAGGGGTGGGTATCTTTTCATTTTTCATCCTGTTATTTTTAAATCATTTAAAAGAACAAACTCCTGATTTTTCCAAAAAGAAATCAATCCACTGAAGTATATTTTATCGTTTTCCAAATTCAATGACGAACCTTCTCACAGGAAAAATAAATTTAAAGAACATTCCCACGGGTTCCTATGTTGTAGAGATGATAAACGGAAATCGTAGTTCAACTCAAAGAGTTGTGAAACGGTAATTTTTTTGCTGAATCGTTGAGTTATTGAACCGTTGATAGAATCAGCGTCAACAACTCAACGATTCAACGCTTCAACAATTCAACACATAATAATGAACACTCCCCTAACAGGAAAAACAGCCCTCATCACGGGCGGAACAAAAGGCATTGGTTACGGCATCGCCGCCGCTATGCTGGAACAAGGAATGAACGTCGCCATCACAAGTAGAAAGAAAACTTCTGCCGAAGCAGCCGCTAAAAAACTGGCCAAAACAGGATCCGGTTCCATCATCGGAATCAAAGCGGATGTACGGGATTTAAAATCTCAAAAAGAAGCGGTTAGACAAACTATCAAAAAATTTGGCGCACTAGATGTTTTAATCGCAAATGCCGGAGTTGGTCATTTTGAGTCTATCGAAAAACTATCCGATAAGCAATGGAAAGAAACCATCGATATCAACCTGACGGGCGTTTTTTACAGTGCCAAAGCCAGTATACCTGCCCTCAAAAAATCCAAAGGTTATTTCATCACGATTGCGAGCCTTGCCGGCACCAATTTCTTCGCCAAGGGAACTGCTTATAATGCCAGTAAATTCGGTCTGGTAGGTTTTACCCAGGCCATGATGCTCGACCTGCGTCCCGACGATGTAAAAGTATCGACGATTATGCCCGGTTCCGTAGCGACCCACTTCAACAACCACAAACCGGATGATAAAAAAGATGCCTGGAAAATCTGGCCGGAAGACATTGGGGAACTGGTGATCGATTTGCTAAAAATGCACCCACGTACGTTACCAAGTAAGATTGAGGTACGGCCCAGTAAAACTGCTCAAATGTAGTATGTTTTAATGAATAATCTTTTAATGAATAATGCTCTTGGTACGTGTTTGCGTTACACTTACCAAGAGCATTATTCATTTTTAATTATCTCATTATTCATTACCTTTAATCAAAAATAAAATCATGAAAAAATTAGGAAACTACGTTCAGGGACGATGGATTGAAGGAGACGGAGACGGTGCCCCACTCTATAATGCGGTAAATGGAAATACGGTCGCAGTCGCTACCGCCAAAGGACTTGACATCGCTGCTATTTTACAATATGGTCGTACCACGGGCGGTGCCAAATTGCGCAAAATGACCTTTCAGCAACGCGGAATGATGCTCAAAAAACTGGCGCTCTACCTCACCAAACGCAAAGAACAATTTTATCCGGTCTCCTATCAAACGGGCGCTACGCGCAGCGATAGCTGGATTGATATCGAAGGTGGTTTTGGAAATCTATTTGCTAATGCTTCTTTACGGAAAAATTTTCCCAATCAGGCTTTTCACGTCGACGGCGATCCGATTGATTTATCACGGGGTGGTCAGTTTATGGCGCACCACATTATGGTTCCCAAAAGAGGGGTTGCAGTTCATATCAATGCCTATAACTTTCCCGTCTGGGGAATGTTAGAAAAATGTGCAGTCAACTGGATGGCGGGCGTTCCGGCGGTGGTAAAACCAGCTACGTCTACGGCGTATCTGACGGAGGCGGTCGTGCGTTCCATCATCGAATCCAAAATTTTACCGGAAGGTGCGCTGCAATTAATCTGTGGTTCTGCCCGTAATATTTTAGAACCTGTCGAGTCACAAGATGTCGTCACCTTCACCGGATCTGCCACCACTGGGCGTTTACTAAAATCTAATCCCCGGATCATCAACGAAGCAGTTCCTTTCAACATGGAGGCGGATAGCTTAAATTGCGCGGTACTGGGCGAAGATGCGGTGCCGGGCACCCCGGAATTTGATTTATTTATCAAAGAAGTCCGGAAAGAAATGACCACCAAATGTGGACAAAAATGTACCGCCATCCGTCGGGTGATTGTTCCGGAAAAACTGATAGGAGACGTGCAAATCGCACTGGGTAAAGCACTGGCAAAAGTCACCATTGGTAATCCAACCACCAAAGGAGTCCGGATGGGTGCCCTGGCGAGCAAAGACCAGGTGATCGAAGTGGTAGATCGAGTTAAAGAACTGGCCAAGACCGCTGAAATTGTCTATGGTCAGCTGGATCGAGTTGATTTGATTGATGCCGATTTTGAGAAAGGCGCATTCCTGAGTCCTATTTTATTGTTAGAAAAAAATCCATACGTCAATACCGGTGTACATGATATTGAGGCCTTCGGTCCGGTAAGTACCATAATGCCATATAACGGAATCGAAGAAGCCATCGAATTGGCGCAAATGGGCAAAGGCTCTTTATGCTGTTCCATCGCTACTTATGACGATAAACTGGCCCGTGAGTTTGTGGTTGGAGCGGCGAGTCACCACGGCCGAATTTTGGTCATCAACCGCGAAAGTGCACCTCAGAGTACGGGTCATGGTTCTCCCCTGCCCAGCCTTGTACACGGGGGACCGGGACGCGCCGGAGGCGGTGAAGAGATGGGAGGAATGCGTGGTATCAAACATTATTTGCAGCGTTGTGCCGTTCAGGGTTCACCCACCACTATTTCAGCCATTACCGGTATTTATCAATCGGGAGCTAAAGTGGTCGAAGCCCCCAAACATCCCTTTAAATATCATTTTGAAGATATCGAAATGGGAATGTCTATTCTGACGCACAAGCGAACGGTTACCGATACTGATATTCAGAATTTTGCCAATTTGACCTGGGATCATTTCTACGCACACACGGACATTACTTCCCTGCAGGGAACGATTTTTGAGAAACGGGCAGCGCACGGCTACTTTTTGTTATCCGCCGGAGCGGGATTATTTGTGCATCCGGGCAAAGGCCCCGTGGGTGCGAATTACGGACTGGACGAATGCCGTTTTTTAAAACCTATTTATCATAATGATACCATTCAGGTACGATTGACTTGTAAAGAAAAAATAGATCGGGATGACCGTGGAAAGATCTTTCCGTCGGGTGTGGTAAAATGGTTTGAAGAGATTTTTGATCAAAATAATGAACTGGTGGCAACTGCTACCATTTTGACGTTAGTTCAAAAGACTTGTCCGTTTAAAGAAGTTAGTTATGAATATTTAGAAAATAGTCTAGCGAAACTGACAGAAGATAATAAAGCAGCTTGGGGCATCATGACGCCACAACATATGGTCGAACATCTAGCAATGTTTATCGAAATGGGCATGGGAAAAGTGGAAGTAAAAGAAATTTTGACACCAGCAGATAAAATTGAACGTATTCAGGAATCATTGTACACTTATCAACCGATGATGCGGAATTTTGCGCATCCGATTCTTAAAAAAGGAAAAACGGAAGATTTGCGGCATCCGGATTTGGCGACGGCCAAAGCAGAATTATTATCAACTTTCAAGGACTACGAAACGTATTATAAAGAAAACCCGGAGGCGACGCATCCAAACCCTATTTTCGGAGAACTGGATAAAGAGATGTGGGACTTGATTAACCGGAAGCACGTTGATCACCATTTTCATCAATTCGGAATTCGGTAGATCGGTTTGGTAAACCTCTTCGATCAAAAGAAGATCTACTTTCTGATTGTTAAAGATCAATGCAGGGAAAAAGTCGAATTTAAAAAGGTTTTTAACAGGTTTAGCAAACCTTCCATTATTCAACTTTACCGCAAGGATCAATTTTATCTTTAAAAAAAAGAGAGTCTTCTAATTTAAAAGGTTTACCAAACCTTTCTGATCTAAGAATTGGAGATTTATCAGTTAATACTTAAATTTAGAACTTAATAAACAGCAAAAAAATATGATTACTCCCTACGCCGAAAAAACGATCAAAAATCACGTATTGATGTCTCTTGGGGTGGCCGCATTGCCATTACCAGGTTTTGATATATTATTGAGCTATTATATTCAATTGGATATGATCAAAAAATTATCCGCTATTTATGGAAAAAATTATTTTGAGATTAGTGGAAAGGCATACCTCAGTACCTTTACAACGGTAACGGTAGCTCGACTTAGTGCGTCGTTTATCAAAGCGATTCCAGGGGTTGGCAGTTATATCGGTGGTGCTTCCAGCATCGTATTGGCAGGAGCAAGTACTTATGCGCTGGGAAAAGTAACCGCAAAGTTTTTTCAGGACAATATCGAACTCTCAGACATTAACATGGATATTGCCAAATCTATTTTTGAGGAAGAACTGGAGGCCGGAAAGATCTTTGCCGAAAACTTGTTCAAGAATAATAAAAAGGAGATGAAGGAGCAGCGGGATGCTTTTGCCGAGGATTATAAGGCCAAAAAAGAAAAAGAGATTTACCGGAAATTAGTCGAATTAAAAAAAATGAGAGAAGACGAACTGATTACGGAGGAGGAATATGACAAGAAGCGGAAATTGTTGCTGGATGAAATTTAAAGCGACTTAAACTTTCATCTTAATAATCAAGACATACTTGACGCAATCAACAGAGTAGATAGTTCTTCTAGTGAGAAATATTTTACAATTTTTCAGAAAAGCTGATCTTTTTTAAATTGGAGGAGTAATAAAAGGAGCACATGGAGGAGTCCTTGGACCGAGGTTAATATAAATTTATTTTACATATATAACTATCTGATGGTGACTTAAATTAAACAAATACGTCTAAGATAGTGTTAAAATAACGTAAAGAGTTTCATTTATTGAAAAATATTCCCTTTCTTGTGTTTTCATACTCATTTTTTTTTAAAAAAAACGTGAAAACAGTGGATTTTGGGCAAAAAGTTCCCTTTTTTTGTATTTTTTTTGAGAAATAGGGAACTAATAACGAGAATCAAACGTTATAAACGACGGAAACCAACCTATACACTTATATATTATCTGAATACAATTTTTTATCTTGAAATAACTATTTATCCAGTTATTTCACCAAATTTTCTTGCCTTTTATGAGAGCTTTAGTAATCAATCATTCAATTACGCGTCGAGATGCGAAGTCCATCAATGATTATTTGAACGACATTAGCAAATTCGATGTCCTGTCTCCCAAAGAGGAGCTGGAATTATTTAAACAACTCAAGGCCGGAGATCCTAATGCGTTGACGAGAATCGTCAACCATAACCTTCGTTTTGTAGTTTCTGTGGCAAAGCAGTACCATCACAAAGAATTATCGCTCGGTGATTTGATCAGTGAAGGTAACATTGGCCTGGTAAAGGCAGCCGAAAGATTCGACGAAACCAAAGGATTTAAGTTTATCTCCTATGCTGTTTGGTGGATCCGTCAATCAATTTTGAAGGCCATCAACGAAAAGTCTCGTAAAATTCGCCTCCCAGTTAATATGCAATCTTCCATCACAGACATTGCAAAAACCTCCGAAGCATTTTACCAAACGCACGAGCGTGAGCCATCTATGGAAGAACTGATCGATCTGACCGGTATCTCGGAAAAGAATATCCGACGTGCCTACGAAAGCCGATCTTACTGTACTTCCCTTGATGCGCCCGTAGCCAGCGAAAGCGACACTTCTTTTGGGGATTTAATGGCCGATGATTCACTTCAGGCCCCCGATTTTAACTTAGCTGTTCTGGAATCTTCCGAAATTAAAGTACAAGAACTACTCAGCGATCTGACGCCACGTGAAGCGCAAATCCTAAGCATGTACTTTGGTATCGGCGATCAGGAAGCCATGACCTTACAAGACATCGGCGAAGCAATCGGTATCACTAGAGAAAGAGTACGCCAGATGAAGGCCAGTGCACTGACTAAATTGAGAAAGAAAATGCGGGTACAAGCGTAAGTTATGCTACTCGCTATAATTCCTACAAAACGGATATTCGACAGGCGTTGGATATCCGTTTTTTTCATTTGTACCTATTTACTATAGTTGCTTCTCAATAAAAACCGCCTCTTTTAAATTATAAAACGCCTTTTAGCCAGTTTTGAAATTGACGGCGCAGAAAAATTCATAAATTTCCAGCAACAAAAAGATTAAATCTTGGCTTCAAATAAAGAAACGATTCAACAAATCAACGATTCAACAAATCAACATTACCAAAAATATTTCCTCCTCCTCGCCTACGAAGGCACCCAGTACCACGGCTGGCAACGCCAATCCTCCGTCTCCTCGGTACAACAAACCATCGAAGAAGCCCTTACCCGAATTTTTAAAGAAACCATCAGGATACACGGATGTGGACGGACGGATGCTGGCGTTCACGCTACCCGTTACTATGCACAAACCTTCCTACCCCACTGGGACTTTGATCTGGTCGAACGAATCAATCTCGTCTTACCCACAGACATCAGCGTATTTGAGTGCATACCCGTTCGGGAGGAGGCCAACGTACAGTACAGCGCCCAAAGTCGTACCTACCAATATTATTTTCATTTAAATAAAAATCCTTTACTCAATCATTTCAGCACCTGGTACTGGAAGACAGAACCTGATTTTAATATCTTAAAAACAGGATTGGAACTACTAATCGGCACCAAAGATTTTCACGCTTTTTGTATCCGACCGGATCAATATAAAGATACGCGCTGCATCGTTTCAAAGGCAACGTTACACGCAGGAGATTTCCCACAAAGTTATTTTATTGAATTAACCGCCAATCGCTTTCTACAGCAGATGATCCGACTCACCGTGGCCAGGCTCATTGATCTGAGTATTGGAAAAATTACCCTCGAAAATTTTCGGGCTGCTTTGGAAGAACGACGACCTTTTGTTCATCATTTGCCGGCACCACCACAGGGATTGCGGCTGACGGAAGTAGCGTATGATTGGGCGGCTATAAAAATAGAAGAAGGTAAAATTCCGAATAAATAACGCTAAAAGCCCGATTCATCTTTTTTTTCGTACCTTTAACCTATCATCAAATAATGTTACCAAAAATGTCAAGAAGTATTAAGATCAGAGTGGTAAAGGAATCCGCAAAAACTGTTACGATTAGAATGCTAAGTCTTAATCGTGAAATGCCCGTACCTAAGGCCGAATTTGAAAAAAGACTGGAAAGTGGAATGTACGAAATCGTTCCATTGCGTACCGCTCCACCACCGGTAGAAGAACCCGTCGCAGAAGATGCATCGGCAGAAGAGGGAGTTGTAGCAGAAGATGCACCCGAAGCGGAAGAACCAACAGAGGTATCTTCCGAAGAAGAATAAAAAATAAAATACGTTTTAACGTACTTATCTATAAAAAAGCCGTAGACACGATTCATGAATTGTATCTACGGCTTTTTAGGTATTCTAATATTTCACTCCGTGGGTACTAGGCTTTTTTCAGCAATTAACTAGTGCGCAATTAATTTATGCGCGAGGCCTAGGCGAATAAATAGCAGAGCAAGTATAAACCAACCCGCTTTTATGCTTGTGCTGGTGGCGTATTAAAATTCATAGGTGGAAAACCGCCATGTTCCGGCTCGTCAATCTTACCATGTTGTGCCTCAAACTTTTTCACATTATCCATTAAAGCACGCATCAATCGCTTGGCATGTTGTGGCGTAAGAATAATTCGAGATTTCACCTTTGCTTTCGCTACGTTGGGTACCAAGCGTACAAAATCTACGACAAATTCAGATTGTGAATGAGCGATAATTGCTAAATTAGAATAAGTGCCTTCCGCAATCTCTTCCGGTAACTCAATGTTTAATTGTCCTTTTTGTGGTGGGTTGGGATTGTCATTTTTATGATCTGCCATTTTTATTTATTTTTATTTTTGAAAAAATATTATCATCTACTTGAATGAGAATATTACGCAATATCGGTATATTTGGTTCACCTTGCAAATACTTACAATGCTATTGGCTACTTTGAACTGTCTCATAAATAAAATCATGGAACAAAAATACCTTGACACCAACCGTATCCTTTGGGACAAAAAAACGGAAATCCACAAAGACGCCGAATTCTACAACTTAAAAGGTTTTTTAGAGGGGGAAACTTCTCTGAAAGAAATTGAACTGGCGGCTTTAAAAGATCGGGTGGCTGGAAAATCTGTTTTACATTTACAATGTCATTTTGGCCAGGATACCTTATCGCTCGCTCGTCTTGGTGCGGAGGCAACGGGCGTAGATTTTTCAGAAACCTCCATCGCGTTGGGTCGCTCCCTTAATGAACAATTAGGACTGGACGCCCGCTTTGTCGTCTCAGATATTTATAGTCTGCCAGAAAATTTAGCAGGTCAATTTGATTTTATTTTCACTTCCTACGGTGTTTTGACCTGGCTTCCGGATCTGGATCGCTGGGCGCAAGTGGTCGCTCATTTTTTAAAGCCCGGCGGAATCTTTTATATCGCTGAGTTTCACCCTACCTTATATATGTACGACCACGAAAAGCAAAAAATTGGCTACCGCTATTTTGACCATATCGATCCTTACGAAGAAATAGAACAAGGAACTTACGCGGATACCAATGCTGATATTGCCCAACGGGAATATTTCTGGAGCCATTCGCTGGCAACCGTCATTCAGTCACTACTCAAACAAAAATTACAGGTCATTGATTTTCAGGAATTTGATTTCTCCCCTTACAACTGCTTTCCTCATATGCAGGAAGTAGAATCCAACAGATTTGTTTATGGTGACCTGGACAATCGAATGCCCCACGTTTTTTCGTTGGAAATGAGAAAGTAATAATTATTTTAATCCTGTCACAAAAAAGTTGGAATCCTTTTTGCAAACCATTATTTACCAGCTATTCCCCTCTACCCTGTTTACTCCCTTCTCCCCTTCAGTTTCGTTAAACTGAATCAACTATTAATTTTCTCCCCTCTATAGATAATACTTTTAAAATTTACAAACTAAAAAATTCATGACTGAAATCACAAAATCTGTCTTAGCCAATTCTATGGTTAAGAAAAAAGAGGCTTTTCAAAAAGACACCTTAGAAACAAATTTATTTACTGACCTTCAAAATCGTACCGCATCCATCGCAGTAGTCGGACTTGGCTACGTGGGTCTACCGGTGGCGCTCGAATTTGCGAAGCATTTTAATGTAGTTGGATTTGATATTAACGCGGCAAAAGTAAATATGATGGTGGCCGGAAAAGATCCAGCCTGCGAAGTGGAAGACGAGCAGTTTTTAAATAAGACCATAAATTTTTCCCATCAGGAAACTGCCATGGCCGAAGCCCGTTTTTTCGTAGTTGCGGTCCCAACACCGATTGATCAATACCGCCAACCCAATCTAAACGCGCTGCGGGGAGCTACGGCAAGTGTTGCCCGAGTACTTAAAAAAGGAGATTATGTGGTCTTCGAATCTACGGTTTATCCAGGTTGTACCGAAGAAGTTTGTGTACCCATTTTGGAAGAAATTTCTGGATTAACCTTCGTAGAAGATTTTAAAGTAGGCTATTCTCCGGAACGAATCAATCCGGGCGACAAGACAAATACAATTGATAAAATCATTAAAATTGTTTCTGGTTGCGACGAAGAATCACTGGAAGTAATCGCTAATGTTTACGAAAGCATCATCACGGCCGGTATCCACCGGGCACCGACACTCAAGGTAGCCGAAGCAGCCAAAATCGTCGAAAATACTCAGCGGGATGTGAATATTGCGTTGATGAACGAGTTATCGATGATCTTTGAAAAAATTGATGTCAACACTTTTGATGTCTTAAAAGCAGCGGGTACCAAGTGGAATTTTCTGAATTTCTATCCTGGTCTGGTCGGCGGACATTGTATCGGCGTAGATCCTTATTATTTGATTCAAAAATCCATTCGGGTAGGCCACAATCCAATTTTGATTTCTGCCGGTAGAAAAGTCAACGACGGAATGCCGGCGACCATCGCTAATAAAATTTGTCACGAAGTAGAACAAGCTGGTAAGCGACCTTCCGAAGCGAAGGTACTAGTCATGGGAATTACTTTTAAAGAAAATGTAACCGATATCAGAAATAGTAAAGCGGCTGAAATGGCTAAAGAACTAATGATGCGTTTAGGTCAGGTAGACGTGGTCGATCCGGTCGCAGATCCAAAAGAAGTACGCCAGCATTATTCCATGGATTTAAAACCAACGTTGAGCAATGATTACGATGCCATCATTGTAGCTGTTAGTCATAAAGAATATTTGACGCTGGAAGAAACCGATTTAAATAAACTTTGTAATAAAGACGCCTTCGTAATGGATTTAAAAGGTATTCTGAAAGACAAGGTTACAGAGATGAAATATTTTTCTTTGTAATAGTCATTAAGCACACCATAACATATATTTTTTATTTTTCACACATTTAACACCAAATTATAATCCAGTTTCCGGCTTTGCTTAATGGCAGAGTCGGTTTTTTTATTCCCATATCATCCCTTGTGGGTTTATATTCCTGTGATATCTAAGAGCAATATTGAATATTGAATGTTCAATATTGGATATTCAATATTCCCTACCCCCCAGGATACTCCCACCGCACCGTATACAAAAAACTCTTCCAGATATTCCCCGGCTTTTCCATATCGCAAACCAATTCCTCCCGCGTCATTTTTTCAATATCAAAAATACCACCTAAACGTTTTTGTGCTTCAACCAATTGATCCAGCGCCACGAGGCCTCTGCTCACCACGAACATAATTTGCATACAAAAAACAATATAATTGCTTGATTTATAACCCAAAAAATAAAAGGCTTGAAAGCTCTCGTTTATCAATTGAATATATTCTTGTTGGATCAGTAGAATATCTTTTGACTTTGTCAATAAAGTATCCACGCCATCCAAGTAGTCGCGCCGTACATCAAAAACATCATCCGTCAATTGAATTAATTTCCCCAAAATGTAGACAGCCTCTTCTTCTCCGGACGCGTAAGGATGTTGCAAAATACTTCGGGATAGAGCAACGGAGAAACTACCTTTGTCATAAGTAATTTTCCGAATCTCGTCGATTGATAAATTTCCTCCAACTTGCGTTTTGCTCCGCTCCTGTTCGTACCCCACCTTTTGTAAATAAAAATTGAATTTTGCGGGATCTTTGAGATTTTTTAAAATGACATCATAAAAGCCTTTGCTAAGCAGCTCGGTGATATTTCCATATTTGTATTGTCCTCCCGCCAGGTCGATCAGAGATTCGTCCATCGTATAATCATAATGGTCAAAAAGGTCATCGTAAACGGCGGTGGCAGCTCCCAGATAAAATCCTGCGAGCGCTTCCTGTCGGGTTTGGGATTTACCACGCAGCACCGTAAACCAGACGTTGGTAATGCTTCCCAGCATCCCGTGATAATATATTCTTTTGCGGTATTTTTTATTGATGGGTTGTTTTACCGCTGCGTAGGACTTTTGGATGAGCTGGTAAAGTCCGGGACGGTAATATAGCGTATTGATTAAAATCACACTATATCCTAGTCTGATCAAACTATAACAATAAATAAAAAATTTAAAGATCATCAATCGGGTCCTTTAGCCTGTAAGTGAACGGGCGTACCTACGCGATTAGGAAACCCAACTTAGTGGCAAGATAGGACTATTTGAGGAATTTGATCGGTAGAAGACGTAGTTGTTTTTATAAATTAGGCAGATACTTCTTTACAAACTAAAGATTTACTAATGGTAAAATAAAAGGTAGTTCCTTCACCAGCTTCCGAATCGAACCAGATTTTACCTTTGTGCCGATTGACAATTCTTTTGCAGAGAGAGAGTCCGATGCCAGTACCTTCGTAAGTCTCCCGACGGTGTAGTCTTTGAAAAATCTGAAAAATCTTATCGGCGTAATCAACATTGATACCGATACCATTATCCCGCACCGCAAAGAGCCATTCTTCTTCTCGTTCTTCATTGGTAACTACCACTCTTGGGCTGGAACTTTCATTAAACTTTATGGCGTTTGCAATCAGATTATAAAATACAATTCCTAATTGATCCGGTACGCAATTGATGGATTCGGGTAACAGGTGCATGTCAATACAAGCCCTTTTTTCGATAATTCGCTGGTACAAATCCAGTACTTTATTATTGACTATTTCATTAAGGTCGGCGGATTCAAAATCCAGCGATTGATGACCAACCTTAGAAAATTCTAATAGATTTTTTATCAAACTTGACATTCGGTTTACCCCATCTACCGCAAAAGAAATAAACTGACGACCATCGTCTTCTAGCCGTTCTCCGTATTTTCTTTCCAGAAGTTGGATAAAATTACCAATCATGCGTAGTGGTTCCTGCAGATCATGGGAAGCAACGTAAGCAAACTGCTGGAGATCAATATTTGACCGCTTTAGTTCCAGATTAATTTCTTTCTGATGAATCATCCGTCGTTCAATTTCTTCCTCCAATTCCCGATTGTGGTGGGTCAGTTTATCCATCAACTGATTGATTTTGGCCTCTCCTTCTTTTTGCTGGGTTAGATCATTCCAAATTGCAAAGAAGATTTCTTCTCCGTGAAGTTCGTATTGTGTAAGGGTAAAAAGTACCGTATGATTATTACCGCTAATATCCGTGATTATCCATTCAAAACTATGACTGCCCAACGCACGCGCTTTATCGGTCATCCCTTGAAAAACTTCCATTGACAATTGTCCATCATCCTGGACAATGGGCATTAATTTTTTTAAGGAAATTTGCTTCAGTTCTTCTTTAGTCTTAATTCCCAAAAAATTAAGTGCAGGTTGATTGCTGTTAATTATTTGATTTTTATTGAATAAAAATAATGGGAAAGGAGCGTGTTCAAAAATATTTTTAAACTGAGACTCACTCTTGAAAAGTGCGGCCTCTGCGGCTTTCTTTTCCGTCAAATCCTGAACGATTACCATATCCTGGATAATTTCTCCTTCGGCATCCCGAATTAAAGAAACCGTGATACGGACCGGCATCAATTCGCTATTTTTATGAATAAATTCCATTTCAAATTCAATGGACTCTTGTTCCCCCAAGATCAGTTTGGAATAGCGACTGGTCCGTCCATCTAAATAGTTTTTTGGAACAATATCTGATATTTTCAACTGATAAATTTCTTCGGGAGCATACCCAAGAAGGCTCAAAAATTTATGATTAACATACTTAATTTTTTCAACGCCTTCGGTCACTATAATTCCAACCGGTGCATGTTCAAAAAATCCCCGGAATAGACTTTCGTTGCTTTCCAGTTCACGAGCAGCTATTTTTTCTTTGGTGATATCCCTAAATGTCCAGACTCGTCCAGTAAGAATTTCGTCTATGCTGTGCGGCTGAGTAGTATAACTAATAACTCTTCCGTCTTGAAGTTCTATCTCCCCGTTGGCAATTGCTTGCTTTTTTTCTTCCATCTGACGGTAGAGTTGAATAAACTCCCCCGGATTTTTACCCGTATCCACAACACCGTATAGAAAATCATTTTCGTTGGGATTCTCAACATTTATACTCCATATATCTATAAACAGACGATTATACTGACCGATCTTGCCATCGTAATCAATGAAAGCAATACCATTACTAGTTGATTCCAGGGTTGCATTAGATTTGGCAATTGATTGTTGTAAAGATTTTTTTGTGGTTGTTAATATTGAGTACCGCCGCTCCAGTATTCTGCTTACGTAGCCAATCAGAAAGAATTGATAGACTATATTCCCCGCTGTAAAAACCGGTACGTAAGCAGCCTGCTCTTGAAGTGGATAAAAAGGTTCGAGATAAAAGAAACTGAATGCCATGAGTAACTCACAGCTGAGAAAGAACCAGGCAAAGAACTTTCGATTAGCAACATTTTCATTTAAAAAACAATTGATTAAAAGGATATTAATCAAAAAGGTAAAAGACATGGCCTCTCCTCCGTATAAAATCGAAAAGGCACTAAAAGCAATACTACTTCCTACGAGAAAGATATTAACACCTGTAGAAACCTTTATTTTTTTACAAACAAAAAAACAAAATACTTCCAATACAATTAGTCCAAATGAAAAATACATCAACGGTATACTACCGAGCATCCAGCTATAGACAATATTAATTACTAAAAAGGCTGATAGTGTGTACACGGAAATTTTCAGAAGATGATCTTCGGAATAATTTTGCATTAGGATTTTTATCCTATTATATATAGGACGACCATTTGTAGGGATTAATTCAGCCATATTTTTGTGTTTCTCAACAAAAATATAAGCAGCAATTGTGCCTAATAATCCCGGCTAATGATCATTTTTGCCGATTTCACTCTAAAATCACCCACTTTTACGGTAATCGTATAGATTCCATTCGTATAATTACCTAAATCAATCCGAAAAGGATCCGAAGGAATCGTACCTATAATTTGTTCCAGCATTTGCTGACCTTTAGCATTATAAATTTTTATGACTGCCGCGGCACCAGCATCCGCTCTCATATTGACATAAATTTCATTAGTAGCCGGGTTTGGAAATATCTTAAATCGCTCATTATCAATATCATACATGATCATTTCCACACCAGAATACTTAAAGTTTCCGTCGGTGGCATACTGCTTAATTCGGTAATAATTGATTCCTGGGAATGGTCGGTCATCCAGCTCCTGATAATAAGTAGCTGTGATCGTCTCACTGGAACTGTTTACCGTTTTCAAAACTTCAAAATCTACCCCGTCTACTGATCGTTCTATCTCAAAATAATCGTTCTGTAGTTCTGTATTTGTTACCCAATTCAGCTGTATCCCACTATTCAACCGGACGGTTGATAAAAATAAAATAGCGGCATCCGGATCTACGATCAATCCATTCCCACCACTGGTAATATTAACGGTATAATCTTCTACCTCTCCATATTCAAAATTCTCACAAGGCGCTGCGTAACTACCCCGTTGCATACTCACCCGCATACGCGTACTACCCGTCCCTGCGGTGCTGGGAATCGTAATATTACCCGTCGCCGGAGGTCGGGTTGACCCATTGGCCCCGGCCGTTACAATTCTGGAAAGTACCGTCTCTCCGTTATCCGCAAAATCTCCATCCTGATTATAATCTATCCATACCCGAAAATACATATCCCAGTGAGTGTAACTAAAAGTAGGTTGTAGGCTAATGGCCGTAGCGGATCCACGACTTACCGTTGCACTTAAATTCGTAAAATCTCCGTAACGTTCTTTACTACTATTGTTAATTAAATTTCCAAAACTCACATTACTGATCCAGGCCTGCCACGGTGCACTGCCCAGCGATTCACAATATCCCGGACTGTTTCCACCGCTAACGGTAAAACTCTGAAAAACGGGTGGTGCCGCATTCCAGCTACCATTACCCGGTTGCGTAGCCCGGATGGTTACTGCTCCCGCAATCCCATTCAAGGTTACTGTATTTCCATTAATCGTAGCAGGGCCTCCCGTGACGGCAAAAGTCACTGGCAAGCCAGAAGAAGCCGTCGCAGAGATGGTAAAAGGCCCATCGGTCACCTGCTTATCAGCCAATGGAGGAAAATTAATGGTTTGGTTCTGTTGGCTTGAGGTAGTAGAAAAACTAACCAGATCCGTCGCTTCGGGATGCGCCAGCGGTGTATGACTGGTTTGCTCGGCTACTTGCGCTCTGATGGTATGATTTCCTGAAGCTACATTCGTAAAAGTATATGTCCCGGTTAAATTATGAATATCTACGGGGGTACCATTATCCAGCGTTAATAATAAATGCTCGGAATTAAACAAAGCCAAATCACCAGATACGGTATAATTAACGGTGACGCTTGAACCGTTGATATTTTGATTTTGGGTTGGACTGTTAATCACAACGGCAGGTATCTGATTTCCGGTAACGACTTCAAATGATCGGGTTACCGCAGGTGCCGCATTCCAGCTGGTATTACCTGCTTGGTTAGCACGGATGGTTACCGTTCCTTCGTTTCCATTCAGGGTGACCGTATTGCCGGATACCGTGGCAGGCCCGGAGACCCGGGTAAAGCTGACGGGTAAACCGGATGTAGCCGTTGCCAAAATGGTAAAAGGAGGATTGGTTCCAGCTCGGGCAATGAGTGGATTGAAAGTAATCGTTTGATTTTGTGGTCCTGCGCTACCAGTAACGTTCAAGGTGTAATCTTCCACTTCTCCTAACTGGAAAGTTTCGCAGGGGCCTGCATATGCTTCTCGTTGCATGGCAATTCTCATGCGGGTACTTCCCAGTACTGCACCTGCTGGAACGGTAATATTCATATTAACGGTTACTAAAGTGGTACCCAAAGGAGGCGCCGTACTTATTCTGGATATTTCAGTTTCACCACTATCATTAAAATCGCCATCCTGGTTCCAGTCTACCCACACCCGGATATATTCGTCAAAAGTCGTCCAGCTAAAACGATGGCTTAAGGATAACGGTACCGTTGCACCACGCGCCACGTCCGTACTCAAACTGGTAAAATCACCGTAGAGATCTTTTACAGAATTATTGTTAATAGATCCAATCGTTACATTCTCAATCCACTCAATCCACGGTGTCTGCCCCTGGGCATTACAATAATTTGTGGGACCACCACAAGTTCTGACTTCTTTTTCTACTGCGCTGGTATAGATAAAAGAAGTACAGTTTGCTCTTCTTGCCCCCCGGCGATACCAGGTTGTCTGAGTAATTGTACCAGGATTATAGCCAGCTGAGGTCGCACCACTAATCACCGTCCAGGGTCCGGTAGGAGAAGCCGTGGATCGCTGCCAACGGTAGGTAATGGTACCACTTCCTCCGGAGGGACTGCTCTGATTACTAATATTAGAGGGGTCGTAGGCATCACAAATGGATTCATTTCCACTGATCGCCCCGGCATTGGTAATATTGCTACAGTTATTAGTAGTGGAATAAGATATGTTTAAAATATTTGAAATGGTATTACCATTGCCCGCCGCATCGGTTACCCGATTAACCGGCAATCGAACAGAAACCGTTCCAACCGAGCCGGGCGTTACGGTAAAACTAAAATTACTACCAGATCCACTCAGTCCAGATTTAGTTCCGTTGGTTACGGTAAAATCAGATAAGGTCAATCCCGTAATAGTTTCCGTAAAAGCTGCATTGACGGTAAAGGGTCCGTTGACCGTATTAGATGCGGTAGTCAAAGTCACATTGGGTGGCGTCGTATCTCCGGGTCCGCTACCGTCGCAACCATTTACTTCCACCTCGGCCAGTGCCATAAATCCAGCGCCGTTTTTGTGTAGCCTAACATATCTTCCGGTCCGGTTGATCGCCACCGTAGAAGGCGTTCCTGCAATGGTGCTTTGCAGATAATCCCCGACCCCCGCTTGACCTAAACTACCATTGATAGTGGTGGAGGAAAAAGGTACGTCCGAAATAAAAATATAATAATTATTTAATTGATCCGCACAGCAATCGGTCCGGTTATAGACGTTGATATCGGTAATATCTTTCACGCCCCCCAGGTCAACTTCCCACCAGGGATTTGACTGCCAGCCAGTACTGGAAACAGAAAATTGGGACCACCAGTTACCGCTGGTATTTCCATCTACCGCCAAATCAGCAGTAGCACCACCTCCATTATAATTACTGGATTGGGTAGCAGGTTGATTCAGTGCCAGATTGGTCGGATTATTACATCCTCCGGTATTGGCCGAATAGGTGACGACCAGATTATTAGAAATTAAATTTCCGTTCCCCGCAGCATCAATCGTTCGATTGGCAGGTAACCGAACAGAAACCGTTCCATCACTGGTTGGATTCACAGTGAAACTATAGCTTTGGCCCGAGCCAGAAAGACCACTAATCGTGGCATTGTTTACCGTAAAATCATTCACGGTCAGTCCGGTAATGGATTCGCTAAACGCTGCGTTGACGCTATAAGGTCCACTAACATTACTAGATGCTGTGGTTAGGGTAATCGTCGGAGAAATATTATCTATTGAATTAGGAAATAACAAATTTTGTGGAATTATTTCCCAGGGTTGGCTACTACTACTCCATTCCAGTTTGGCAGAAGCCGATCCCGTGGCCTCGTAATATTCCATTCTGATATTTACTTTATTATTTGCCGTAAGATTGATGGTACCGGTATGGGGAGTAGCACCCTGAGCGACCCACTGGTCGATAATCTGTTGATCATTGATCCAAAGACGTACTCCATCATCTGTGGTTGTACGGAAGGTATAGTTTTGGCTAAATTCGGGTAAGATTTCCCCTTCCCAGCGAACGGAAAATGTTTCGGCAGCAATCCCCCCACCCGGGCTACCGGATCCCCAGTTAAAATCAATGACCGGATCAATTCGTGTAAAGATCGGAGCGGTTAAATTTGAGTTATTAAAGTATGTTCCGGAAATTCCAGTTCCTCCACCAATTTGCGAAACGGTAAAAGTTCGTTCCTGAGGGATAGCCGGACGGTAGGTACTATTCCCATTTTGAATGGCCCTGACAACGACCGTTCCGGGTTGTCCGGTTAAAGAAATAGTATTCCCACTTATCGTGGCGGGACCACTAACAATATGTAAAATAACGGGTAATCCGGAACTGGCACTGGCCACTGCGTTAAAATTATTACTAGTCGTTAATTTATCAGCAATATTATTAAAATTAATCGTCTGATTCGTACCAGAACAAGCAGGAAAAATATCCTTTTGATACGTATCGGTTAATCCCCGAGGATCGGTGACAAATAGTTTTATTCTGTAAAAATAGGTGGAACCGTCACAGCCTACGGGTGATAGTTGCGTCGTAGTAACCTTATTATTGTCTCCCGGTTCGGGATGAAAATGATTGTTATGATGTAATTCTGTAACCCACGTATAAGTCAAACTATTATTACTATGCTCTGCGTCGGTGACAACAGCACTAAGATTAAGGGTCGTGGGATTCGTTGGCGAAAAAGTATTGATATTATTAATACTAACCGACACAATATTTGGAGGTGTATTGTTTAACGAAATGGGAATAATCTCTTGAGAAGTTAGATTTCCGTTATCCCGCACGGTCAGTCGTACATTAAAAGAAATAGGGCCGGTAGCCGTGGTCGTAAAAACATGACTGGGATTAACTTCGGTACTATTAGATGTTCCATCCCCAAAATCCCAGGTATACGTTAGATTATCATTATCGGGATCATAGCTCTGATCTCCTGAAAACTGAACGGTCAAGGGTCCGCTGCCAAAAAGCACGTCCGAAGAAGCAACTGCTACGGGAGGTAAATTACCTCCTGTGTAAGAAATTTTTCGAACCGTATTCATGTTCGGATTATTGTTTCCGGCCGCACCGGCCAAATAATATAACCCACCATCAATCGGAGAAGTAGCGACGAAGACGACCCCTTCTACCCCCTCAATAAAGTTATTGACGCTTACTGGATTGCTACTATCATCAAATTTTATCTGCTTGATCCAGTCTCCCCCGTAGTCCGCGTGAAAGTAAGAATTTTGGTAATTAGCCGGAAAGTCATTTCCGGTATACCAGGTTCCCCCGATGGAGCAGTTGCCCTGAAAGCTGGGTCCGGGTAGCTGGCTGGAGCCTACGTTGACAATCGATCCATTGACCAAACCTCTCGGGGTTGAATTTCGCCAATCCAGTTTAGGTCGCTCGTGAGTTGACGGAGTAAAACTATTGTTATTATAGCCAGGCTGATTCGTCATTCCTTCAAATTTTGGCCACCCAAAATTTTGTCCCGGCGCATCCACAATATTTAATTCCTCCCGATTGCCCCATCCTACATCTCCAACAAATAAAACGCCCGGATCACCGTCGGCAGGATTATGACTACCCGTTTCAGGTTGCAGCGTCATTCGGCAAGGATTACGTAATCCAATAGTCCAAACCTTCGAGCGATTCGATCCAGGGTTACCGGATTGATAGTAAGGATTGCTCGGTAAACCGTTACCAGTGATCGGGTCTATTCTGACGATTTTTCCACTCAATGAATTTAATTGCTGACAACGATATGCTCCTACATTTTGACCAGCGGTAATGATTCCGTCATCTAGTCCTTGCTGCCAGTACGTCTCCGGAGCAGATCCTTCATCGACCGAAGTATAAGATGCACCGTCTCCAAAACTAGCTAATAAGGTACCATCGGTTCCAAAAACCAGCGCGCCCGTGCCGTGAGATTGGTGAAGAATGGGGGGCCCACTGTTGGGTGTCGCTCCCACTAAAACCTGTCGGGAATTATAATTGACACTGTTAAAATTGTTATTTGACTGGGCCTGGTAGCGGGTAATTCGGCCAATCGTTGCGGCAAAATATTCGTTGGTATTGGGATTATAATTGGCAGTTCCGGCATTTATCAGATGGTGCCGATCCACTACGTAGCATAAATAGATATACCCATTTGATAAAAAGTCAGGATCCAAAGCAAAACCTAATAATCCGAAATCTCGCCAGCCGCCAACTTCGTCGCTGATATCAATAAGTGGCTGTGATGATTTAACGCCATTCTCTACAATCCATACCAGACCGTTTCGTTCCCAAACGTACATCCGGCCATTGTCGTCAAAAGTCATTCCTACGGCCATCGAAAAATCACTGGTGTAAGGCACATCAGCAAATCCTGCAGGTTGGGCCTGGACATTTGTAGTTAAAAAGAGTAAGAGAAAGCCGAGGGATAGTTGTATAAATGCTCGTAAATAGGCTAAAATCATGTTCTTTTTTGTTTCTATCAATAAAATATAATCAAGTAATATTTCGGGATTGAAATATTCTCTTTTTTTAGTTGCTACAATAGGGGAAAAGGAAAATTGAAAAGCAGCTTTTTCAGAAAATTGAGGAATTTCGCTGCTTTATGAAGGGCCAAGGGGCTTTTTTTGTAAAAAAGTAAATTTAGTGAATAATTGCACCAAACCGAAATATTACCATCAAAAAAGCGGTCAAAACAGCTTCATATCTTTAACAAAAAGGATAATTACCCTATTTATGGTAGAACATTTTGTATGGATTAGCGTTTAGGAGGACGAGTGTAAGTCATATTATTGACTAAGGTAATAAAATGTCTTATCTTTGCGCCGCTTTTGGGAAAACCCCAGAATACACTGAAATTACCGAGTATCCTGAAAACCAAATATAGATTTTAGAAAGCATTTTTGACCCATGAACAAGATTATTTTATCTCTGCTATTCCTAGCGGGTATGATGGCTAGTAGCTGTTATCAACCTTCTTTAGAAAAGAACCTGCCCTTACAAAGCGAGCTTGATGAAGCGTCTCCTTTGGTGGTTGAGCATGATTTTTCTTCTAACGGTAAAAAACATTCCGCCCCTTTACAAAAAGAACTTTACGCATCTCAGGCTATTAGTGCCGCTCACTTTCCGGAAATAACCGAATCAGTGCTAACCGCGCTAAAGCAGCAAAAAAAGTTATTAAAATATAAGAAACGTAAGACTCCGCAAAAGGTAGGGAATCTGATGGTTTCTAACGAGCAACTGCAAAAAACAGCGGATATTCTGATGAAGGCGAAAAATGGCGACTTGGCTGAAATTATTCATCAGTTGGATGCTCATAAAATAAAGGGACAAGATGAACGGGGAAATGTTCATTTTACTGGTTATTATACTCCGGTGCTTCCCGTTAGTAGTGTACAATCTAAAGAATTTCCTTATCCTATTTACACCTTTCCACAAGATTGGCAGGGAGTTTTACCTTCCCGTAAAGAAATTGACGGTGACTTGGTCCTGAAAGGAAGAAATTTAGAGTTAGCTTACGCAAAAAGTCTGATTGATATTTATATCATGCAGATACAAGGATCAGGGATTGTAGAATACGAAGATGGTACGCAAGAATTATTTGCCTTTACTGGTTCGAATCGTAAATCTTACGCCAGTATTGGTACTTATATGCTAGAAAAGGGATTGACGACTCCTCAGCATGTTTCGTTACAATTTATTAAAAAATATTTACGGGAGCATCCGGAAAAAGCACATGAAATTCTGTTTAGTAATCCTTCTTATGTATTTTTCAAACCAGTCAATTCAATGCCAAAAGGAGCAGGACTGGTTCCATTGACTGAGATGCATTCTATTGCAGTGGACACGCGCTATATTCCGATGGGAAGCATTTTACTGGCCAGCGTTCCGGTAGTAGATAATAAAAACAAAGTGGTCAACCATGAATACCGACTGGTAGTTGCTCAGGATATAGGTGGCGCAATTAAAGGCCCAGGCCACGTTGATCTTTATACCGGAGTGGGGTACGAGGGCCGTCGACAGGCTGGTCGTTTACACCACTATGGAAATCTATGGCTGCTCTTACCCGCCGAAACCGAGAATCCTGCTCTTGCTTTAAAATAAAAGTTGTTAAATTTATCTATCCTTTGAATTGCATATATAATTATTTTAATATATATTTGCATTACTTCACTTTCTTATTGTATTTCGAACAAGAAGATAATCTGAAATCATAACCTCAATAAACTAAAGTTACTTAAAGAATACAACTATGTATTTTTTTAAGTACTTCTAAGCCCCTACCTATATATTTTAAAAAAAATAATAAGTGGTTTAGTTTTTGCTATCTCTATTTACACACACAACACTATAAATCCGCCCATGCCAGATCAAAAAAGAGCGTATAAGAGAGCTACAAATCTCCCAGAAAAGCCAAGTCAAAAATTTGCCGAAATAACCCTCATCTCTATATTTGTTATTTTTGGTTGTATTGGACTTTGCCTGATTCTTGATAATATGAAATTCAGAAAGGACACGATCTCCGGTACTTCTATCTACAAGGGATCCGTTGATGACAATCGTTCAGATGATACTAAAGGTTTACTTGTTGTCATAAAAGAACCTGCTAAGGAGGAAAAAATTATAGGCAAGCAACTTCACATTGGAGGTCCACGTGAAGCCCTCACTCCTGTACTTTTTGAAGTAGAAAATTTTAATCAAAACGCAGAATATCTGCTTGACTTCGGAGACGGAGTACGTCGAATACTCAATCAAAGAACAGACTCTCATATCTATAAAAAGGCTGGCAATTATAAATTATCCTTATACGTTACCTATCAAGGTGACCGTCGTATTCTGACCAATAGAAAAATTGAAATAATGGAACCCATCACTGTCGCTGCGAATGCTACTCGTATTGACTTTTAAAAAAAGCCCCTTTTCCCAAAGGAAAAGAGGCCTACACAAATAATAACCCTACTGTTATTTCAACAGTCAGATTGATTTTTCTAAAAAGAAAGCCATTGATTGATTATCCAATCAATGGCTTTGCTCATATAATGGTAAATGAAATTACCAGCGCTTACTTAAGAATCATCTTCTTAGTAGCAACGCCATAATCTGTTGACAGTTGGTAGAATAAAATACCCGTGGCATTTAATTCAGACCGTTCGATCACTTCTTCGTTGTATCCAGCAGCATACTCCTTAGTCATGCTTTTCAGCATTCTACCTGCTACGTCATAAATCACCAAGGTAGCCATACCATTTTCAGGTAACTGGAAGCTAATCTTGGTTTCCGTACGGAATGGATTCGGTTGATTCTGGAATAATCTGAAAGCAGATTTTTCGTCAACAGAAGCTTCTCTAAATCTTAACTGTACATCCATCAGGCCATCCGCAGCATTGTACGCTTCGGCTGGTGTATAAGCATCATGTAAACTAATTACTTCACTAATTCTCACTGGCTCCTTGGCAGTAAAGGTTAAAGTAAAGGCCGTTGATCCTTTGGTCAAACTAAGTGGTGTCTCCCGGTTCCAGCTCGTCGTGATGATTCCTTCGTCGACTCTGACTCCAAAATTATCAGCATTCAGCGAGCGTAACTCATAGGGTTCCATATCCTCAAAGTTCACTTGATCAGCATTGTACTTCAAGGTAAATTGATACCCCAGAATTTCGTCAAAGTCAGTTGCGTTGAAGGATACACTAAAGGTTTCTCCCGCATCCACTAATTGGTCTTCCAACTGGAATATCAGGTCTGCATCTTTGGAACGCGTATCGCCGCTTGCCAACTGATTCGGTTGTGCCGAATTATTCAAATCACCAACCTTAACCGCAATAAAATCAGAAGCCATTTCATTGACCAGATCATTGACGGTAGCGGTTTCAGGGAATGTTTGTGCAAATGGATTTGAGGTATCAGTAAATTCATAAGCTGCATCCACAAATCTCCACGAAGTATTGTTGTTAAATTCTTCGTCAATCAGTAAAATTAACCGGCGTAAAGCAATCATATCCAGCGATGAAATAGTTCCAGACTTATTAACATCTGCCGCAATCATCTGGTAAGGAGAATTCAAGGATTGAATATCCAGAAGATGTTGTCCTAACAAAATCAGATCATACGTAGTCACTCCGTTTAATGGATCGTTATTACGGTTTGGCTGAATTTCGTAATCGTTATTAGTCGGAGTAGCAAAATTATACAGTCCGTCTTCGGCAGTCATTTCTTCCTGCGCGAAACTGGTTCCACTATAATTTAGTGATACTGCTACATCTTCTACGGGTTCGTCCATTTCAGTAATGATCAAACCGGCTACCGTTGACATTTGGGTATTACTACCCATTACAAAAATGGTTTGCTGAATGGTTGATCCAGCTCCCGTATCGTCGGTTACGGTCCAGGTACGAGTTACGGTATAGCCACCTGGACAAGAACCACCACTACTATCGTCAACGAAGGTTAACGTACCACCACTACATCCATTCACGAATACAGGCGTATCAAACGCGGGAGTAGCAGGACAGGTAATCATTTGATCTTCCAACTCACCCACGAAAGCTGGCGCGGTACTTCTCAGGTTATAGACACCAGGTACTTCAAGGTCGTTACCGCACTCATCAGAGAAAGTAAAAGTAACATTGGTTCTCGCGAATGGGAACCCTTCCTCAAAAGTGGTATTCGGCATTAACGGCTGGTAACTTGCGCTAACTGCTCCACAATTATCGGTTGCGTTCAGATCCGCAATAGTAGAATTAATCCAGCTGATATACTGTAATCCATTGATATCACTACAATTTCTAATCGCCGTAGGTACAGATCCGCTTACCGTCGGTGCTTCATCATCCACTACTACCACCGGAGCGGTACAGGTGCCCGTTCTTCCGCAAGCATCCGTTGCCGTGAAGGTAACTACCAGTACGCTGCCACAATCTCCTAAAGAATTAGGATTAAAGTTATTCGTTACGGTAAAGACTGATTCTTCACAAGCATCCACGACTACCGCTCTTTCTGCAAACTCGTTAAACGTCGCCATTAGTTCTGTTCCGCTTACAGTACATGGTAAGTAGCATACTTCGTTACCACAAAGGATTTCTGGTCCTTCATTTTGAATGGTATAAGTTTGAGTAGTTGTAATTACCCGTCCACAATCATCCGAGATCGTGTAAGTAATGATATAACGGGTTCCATTACATCCTAAAGGACCAATTGGGTCTGAAATAGAAGAAGTAATGGTCAGTGGATTTTCACACGGAGACATGGCATCCACCAAGTGCTCCTGAGGAATCACATTAACCTGGCAGTCTACTACCTGATCTGGTGGCGAACTGTTAAGTACTAATGGTTCGGTATCTATTACGGTAATTACCTGAGATATAGCCGTGACATTTCCGCAACCATCATCGAAAGTCCAGGTGTAAGTAAAGGTGAAACGCGTTGCGCACTCCCGGTTGGTAATTCGACTGGTTGGTAACACCGTAATTGGACCCGCACAATTGTCAATCGCCGTTAGTTCAATGGGCACTGGAATATCCTGCGGACACTGTACGGTAATATCTGCTGGTGGTGCCGGAGCGACCGGAGGCGTCGTATCTTCTACGTTAATTATTTGTAAACAAGTAGAAAATAATTCACATTCGTCCGTAGCGGTCCAGGTTCTTTCGATGGTGAAAGTATTAGCACAAGGACCAGGAATAATTACATCATTAAATTCGATGATAATATCTCCGTCCGCAGTACAATTATCAGTAGCCGTAGCGGTACCATTGGTAGCAGGGGAACGATCTACATCACACTCGATGGTTACATCTGCCGGACAGGTAATGACTGGATCCGTAGTATCCTGAACAAAAATAGTCTGCGTACAACTAGTACTGTTTCCACAATCATCGGTCGCTACCCAGGTACGCTCAATGGTAAATTCGTTAACACAATCTCCGGGGATGATGAAGTCGGGAAGCGTAGTAATAATTGGTGTCGGATCACAGTTGTCGACTGCAGTAGCAACACCCGTTACACCGGTAAAAGGAGTCGTATCCTGATCACATTCTACAATGGTACTTTCAGGACAAGTAATGATCGGAGCAGTTTCGTCCGTAATATTTAAGATCTGAACACAAGCTGCAGTATTTCCACAATCATCCCTTACAGTCCAGGTACGAGTGATGGTCATTTCCTGAGCGCAAACGCCAGGGGTCATAACATCAAAAAAAGAAGAAGCCACCTCTAAATCACAATTATCTACTGCTACTGGTCGTCCCGTGAAATCCGGAGACGTTGGCTGATCACATTCTATGTTCATATTAGAAGGACAAGTAAGAATAATCGGATCTACAATATCAGTAATTGTAATGATTTGATCACAAGTCATCGTCAATCCACAGTCGTCCGTAGCCGTCCAGGTTCTGGTCAGGATACCAGCCTGTGGGCAAGCACCCGCTACAAAGTTGTCGGCAAAAGTGATTGCTACATCAGCATCACAATTATCCGTCGCCGTGGCGAAACCAAGCGCACCAGGAGTACGGTCTTCTTCGCAGGAAATCGTTGCGTTAAGTGGGCAGGTAATCACTGGCGCATCCGAATCAGTAATACTGATCATCTGTACGTCCTGCGTAGATAATCCACATTCGTCCGTAGCTGTCCAAGTTCTCTGAATCATAAAAATCTGAGGACAGGTACCACCAGGAACAATTACATCCGCAGAGGTGATATTGACGAGTCCTCCACAGTTATCCGTAGCCGTAGCTATTCCCGCTCCGGCAGCAGTAGGCGTATAATCATCGTCGCATTCTGCTGTCGTATTCGCAGGAATGGTCAGCACCGGTGGTGCACCATCCTGAATAATAATAATCTGCTCACAGGTCGAGGTACGACCACAGACATCAGTTGCGGTAAAAACCCTTCTGACAGAAGACTCTTGCGGACAGGCTCCCGGTGTAGTTGTATCCTGACTTCCTATAACCACGATATTGCCTCCTACAAGATCACATTCCTGAGTAGCTGTTGCTGTACCTAATGCCGTTAAAGAGATATCAGCTCCACAATTAACCGTAATATTTACTGGACAAAAGGTAATCGTCGGTCCATTTGTACTTTCAATAGTGAAAAGTTGACTGCATTCCTCGTCGGTGTTAACACCATCGGATATGACATAGGTTCTATTAATAAGAATTGGAGATCCAGGACATCCGGTGCCTGTATTTTGTATATCTCCCGAAGTTACCGTTGCAACTCCGCAGGATTCTAATACGGTTACTAAAGAAGTATTTGCAGCAGGAAGATCTTCGACACAAGCCAAATCTTGATTTTGAATATTAGAGCAATCCACTACGAGGTCGTTACCAGGCATAATTTCGGCAGAAACCATAGTCGAACAATTTGCATCTGCATCGCTCGTGGCCGTAATTACGTACACACCCACATCCAGTCCCGTAAACATACCAGTGGTGTTAGTTCCTACCACTGCTGGTCCGTCGGGGCCCGTAAGCCTATAGTTGAAAGTCCCACAGTGAGAAGCAACCGCGGTAATACTACCATCTGCGGCGTTTATACAAGATTCACCCATGGCCGTAACACCGTCAATGGAAATATCACAAGCAGCCTCTGGTATGACTACTACACTGGTCACAAAACAGGTAGCATCCGCATCGTTTTCTAATCTTAATGCATAAGAACCTGGTGCCAGACCATTGAAGGTGGTCGGAGATCGATTAATTCTGCTAATATTTCCACCAGGGGTTGTCAATGTAACGGTAAAACTTCCTGCTGTACTAAAATTAATAGACCCACCACAAGCACTGGAAGTAACTACCAGGCTACCATCGTCGGTACCTGGACAGGAAGGAGCCGTAGCGTTTGCGCCATCAATAGAAACGGTACAAGCCGCATCCAGAACCTCAATATTAACAACTTCGGTACAGGTCGGCCCCGTAGTAAGTTCAGCTCGAGCAGAATAATTTCCGGGAGCTAAACCAGTAAAGATACCGGTGGTGTTGGTTGCTACTGGTGCAGGGCCATCCGGTCCAGCAATTGAGTAAGTAATTGGATCAGCACTGGTTGCGGTAATCGTGATCGTACCGTCATCTGCTCCAATACAAGAAGTTGGCATTGCAGCTGATCCAGTGATCGTGATATCGCATCCACAAGCGGATAAGCAGGTACGTGAATCTATGTGGGCTTGCATTTGAGTAATATTATCGGCTGACCAATCAGTAGCAGCTGCCACAATAGTAGGAGACATGATAGTTGTTCCATCATCTGATAGCCTATGCTCTCCATCCCATAGGTGTCCATTCTCATGAGCACTTAGCACCCTTAGTCTGTTCATGTCAGTAGTATAATCTTCACAAACGTTGTATTGTTGAGGTGTACATACTACTCCAATTCCACCCGCACGACCAGCAAGGCCAGTGCCCGTAACATCACTGATCACATCACGCGCTACCCATAATTGTCCAATATCATGCGGGTTGATAAAACCAGTAGCTGCCCATGGCTCAAAACCAGGAAGCATATCAAAAGGAGGATCGGTTTCATCCAGTAATTCATCCATCTGCGGACTACGGGTCCAGGGATCCGCAGCGAGAGTAGCTGGAATTACGATTTCGGTTACAATGTAAGTAAGCATAAAATCGTCGTATAAAGCTTCCATCATATTGGTAATATCCAGGATATGCGTTTGTACGTCTGCTACATTGCCAAACTTATCCACCATATCAAAAGCTGCAGCCAGGGCAAAATCTACTTCCATACAAGTCATCAAGACAGATCCGCTTGACCCACTACCAGACTGGCCACTATGCAGGTGTTGTTGTTGACCATTGTTGGAATGAGCCGCTACACTCCCACATTTAATCGAAGGATCAGCCACCACGTCTTTAACATTGTAGAGTACATAACGATCTGGACTGATTGTATTGTCTGACAAAAGCGTTGCTAATGGCTCGATAAAATATTCTTCCTCATTGGTTTTGACCATTCCAATAATTCGATCTTCATAAATAGACATTCGAACTTTAGAATCCGGATCTCCATTCACGTAACCTTTATACGTGTGCGTTTTATTAATGTCCCAGTATTCTACTCCATTTTCGGTTAATACCGTAGTTTGAAGACCTGGCGCAATTAAAGGATTACTTACTAGGTTCAACTGCCAGTTAAAGCTTCCAATAGCTAAGTTAAAGAGTAATGCCTCCTGGTCGGCACCAGAAGTCAAACTAGACAGTTCGGTCATTTCCAATTCGTGTACTTCGTAGGAACTAAAAGTAGTAGCCAATTCCGGGTGGGAATAACTAATCTTCTCGCCTTGCAAAGCTTGTTGTCCAAACAAAATTGGGATACAAAACAAAACCATCAAAAGCACCATCGGCCATTGTAGACTTAGTTTTATCCAATTGCTTTTGCGACAATTGAATCGTTGTAGTTTTTTCATAATAAAAATTTTTTAGAGTTATTAAAAAAATGAGAGAATGTATTCTGAGCCAGTTTTTGAAAAAGGACATAGACAGCTTAGGCTAATCAGTGGTCATTACCGATTAGCAAACAATTAAACACATAGAAAGTGTTAGTAATTGTTAAGTTACTAACCAATCATAAAAAGCCTTGAAAACTCCGGGAAACAGCGTTTTCATTTAGTATGCAAAAATTACTGAATTTCAAAAAAATCATCTTTTACGAGATCATCTTTTTTGCAGTTGGGACAAATAAATTTCTGGGTAAACACCTAAGGTTTACCATTATTCATGGAAAAAATTGGAAAGATTTGAAATTAAACCTAGATCGGAATGATCAATGGTCAGAAGAGACTTTTGGTTTTAATTTGGTTGTCTTTCACTTGGTTTTGTAGTATCAATAAGAAAAAATTATTATACAAATTTATTCTATTACAAAGATAGAACAAAGATTTCGAATTCCATAATTTTTTCAATAAAAAAACCCACCAAAATCTGAATTTTGGTGGGTCGAAATTTTAATTAAACTTTTAATTATAGTTTAATCCAAACCATTTTTTTGATTTGGGGTTTTCGATCGGTGGTATTTAATTGATAGTACAACATACCTGCTTCTCCCAGTTCTGCGGCCCCAAGGGTAATTTCATGGTACCCATTTTCGTAACTACCATTTTCAACGTAACGGATTTTACCATCCATATCGTAAACGGTTAAGGTAGTCTCTCCGGATCTGTCTAGATAAAATCCAACCTTAGTGTTTACTTCAAACGGATTTGGGTAATTTTGAAATAAACTAAAACGATCTTTTTCAGAACCTTTTACTTGTTCAAAAATTAATTCTGCCTGCATTAATCCATGAATTTCGCTATAGGCTTCGGCAGTAGTTATATTTGAACTTGATTGTAACACTTTACTTAACATCAAGGTCTCCTTAGCTCTTATCACGATATTAAAAAGCACCGTTTCATCTTCGAGACTAAGACCGTGAGCAGTATTCCAACTGGTGGTAATAATTCCTGTTTCCTTATTTTGGGTACCGAAATTCTCTTCGCTTAGTCCACGCAGTGCCTCCGGGACAATCTCTACGATTTCCATTTTTGCCGGATCAAATTCCAAGGTCATCTGGTATCCTAATAAGGCGGTAAAATCTTTAGCTTTTACGGCTATAATTTTAGTCTCTCCTTTTTCTATTCGAGCATCCGTAGCCACTAAATGCTGAGTGAATCTTTCGGTACGGGTATCGCCACCAACTAAGGCGTTCGGGATGGCAGATCCATTCAGGTCTCCTATTTTGATTCCAATGAAATCCTGTTGCATTTCTCCATTGAGTCCGTTGATATTTACGACTTCAGGAAAAGTAGTCAAAAATGGATTAGCAGGATTACTAAAAATATAATTAGCCTCAATAAAACGCCAGGAAGTATTATTATCTAAGTTGTCATCAATTCTTAAAATTAACCGACGCAATGCAATCATATCTAAAGAACTAACTGTCCCGGAATTATTGATATCAGCGGCAATGATCTTATATGGATCATCCAGGGATTGTACTTCCAATAAATGCTGTCCAAGTAGAATTAAATCCATCGTAGAAATTCCATTCATTACATCCGTATTTCTCGCAGGCGTAATCGTATAATTTTGTCCCAATTGAAGATCGAAGCTATACTCCCCCACTTCATCAGTCGTCATTTCTGCCATCATTCCAGCAGTTGCACTTCCTTCCGCCATTACGTATACCTCGTCAATCATTTCGTCGGCAGAATTGGTAATCATTCCCGATACGGTGGCAGTAGTAATATTGGTTTCATATTCGTTGATCCAGATAGAGGTCGTAACGGTGGTCGCATTCCCACAATCATCCGTGGCAGTCCAGTCTCGTTTGGCAGAAATTCCATCTTCGCAAATTACTCCGTCTGGAGGAGATTGATATTCTACGAAAGTAATCGTTACATTCCCGCAGTCATCCACTGCTATAGGAATTTCAAATTCAGGAATATTATTACAGCCTACATCTGGCGTTTCTGGTACAAAAGTAAAGACCGGTGGTTGGGTATCTCCTTCCAAAATGACGGAAGTGGTCACGGTAGACTGATTTCCACAAGCATCCGTAGCCGTCCAATCTCTGTTAGTTTGCTGACCGTTGGCACAATCATTCCCAACCAAATATTCAACAAAAGTAATCGTCACTGGTCCACTACAATCATCCGTAGCCGTCGGTTCTTCGAATTCAATTGTTTCACCACAAGAATAACTTACAGGATTAGGAATATTAGTAAATACTGGAGGAGTATTGTCTCCTTCTTGTATGAGAATGGTGGTTATGGTAGCCTGATTTCCACAGGCATCCGTAGCCGTCCAATCTCTGTTGATTTGTTGACCGTTAGCACAACTAGCGTTGCCAACCGTATATTCTTCAAAGGTGATCGTTACCAGTCCACTACATTCGTCGGTAGCTGTTGGTTCAACGAAATTTACTGGCTCACCACACCCTACGGTCACGGGAGCTGGCACTTCATCAAACACAGGAGATACATTATCAATTATATTTATTGTTTGAGAAGCTGTATTGGCAGCTCCACAACCATCCGTCACCGTATAGGTTCTTACCAAAATTGATTCACCACCACAGTTACCAGGCAAGGTACTATCTACAAAAGTTACCGTGGTATTCCCGCAAGCATTCTGAATAGTTGGTTCAATAAAGTCGGCATTCTCCCCGCAATTAATTTCGATGCTTGGCACAAAGTCCACAAATTCTGGTGGAAAATTATTTTTCAATTTAAAATGTGCTTCCAGTGTCGTAGTATTGCCACAATCATCTGAAGCAGTAAAAAACACTTCTGTAATTGCGTAGCCGTTAAGACCACATACTTCGGTTGGTGTGTTTGGGGTATAAGACCAAGTCACATTACTACAAGCATCAGTGGCGGACATACTATTCAGATTTTGTTGCACCCAGAAATCATATTCCGTTTGAGAACGATCACCACACTCCGCGATTCCCAACTGCGGGGCTCCAGTTACCGCTGGTGGCTCATTATCCACCACTACTACAAGCGCCGTACAATTCGTAAATCCAAAACAAGCATCTTCTGCAGTAAAAGTGACAATCTGATATTGAGTCGCATTTTCATAGGCAATGGAACCACTACCGCAGTTAGCATTGATAAAATTATTGGGGCTGAAATTATTGGTCACGGTAGATTCATTCCCGCAAGGATTGAGAATCGTAGCTTGGGTAGCAAAAACGTCAAATTTTTCTGCGATCAAGTCTCCATCTGCTGGACAATCTAAAACACAAATTGCCGGAGGACAGACAAATTCTGAACCTTCATTTGATAAGGTATAAACCTGTTGACATTGCGCGGTGCGTCCGCACTGGTCACGAGCAATGTACGTGTAAATATATTGTGTTCCGCTACATTCTGCCGGACCAAAAACCTGAGGACCTACTACTTCAATATCAGATGCCAGTCCGCAAGGGGTCTCGACTTCTACTAAGTGAGGCTGGGGAAAAACATTAAAACTACAAGAAGCGATCTGATTTGGCGGACAACTGATAATTGATGGACCTACTTGATTTGCGATTCTAAAAACCTCGTTACAGGAGGCACTCTCACCGCAGTCATTCGTTACTGAGTAGGTATACGTATAGGTTGTTCCGGTACATCCTACAGTACCATTTATGACGGGTCCGGTTACCGTCACCGCTCCGTCTGATACATTGCAATTTGGAGAAAAAACAAAGGTGCGATTAACATCTACAATGACATCTGTTTCGCAAGTTATTGGAAAATCACCGGGTACACAGGAAATGGAAATGGGCGGACCTGTCTGTGCGTGGATAAATACAGTAAAAGAAAAGAGCAGACAAAAAATAGAAAACATCCGATTTTTCACCAGCCTGTATGTGTAATTTTTTTTCATGATACGAGTGAATTTGTAAGTTTGATATAAAAGAAGCTGTTCAAAGTATATTTTTAAAATAATCTCAAAGGCCCTACCTAGTTGTAGCACATTTAAGTGATTAGCACATAGTATACAGTATACTAGTTTTACTCAATTACCAGAGAATTAAATTACAGCTTGTGGGAAAAGGTGAGATGTGTTAAAGAGGTAAAGTTATAAAAAAATACAAGAATATATAAATATTGAGTATATTTTTATTTTCAATAACCTAATTTCTAAATTTAAGACGAAGAAAAATATAAAAGTCATCATTTTACTAAAAGTTTATCTAGATTCCATTGGTTGAGTTTAAGCTTTAGAGAAGTTGTTTAATAATATCAAAAAAGTGGCTACCCCGTTGATACGAGATAGCCACCTGATTATTCTATTCTAATGACCTGTCTGAAAAAAGATCATTTTATCGGATATTACTTAACCAAGATCATCTTCTTAGTCGCCGTTTCAGTAGCTGTTTCTAACTGGTAATACAGAACTCCTGTAGCACTCAGTTCGTTACGTTCAATCAACTCTTCGTTATAACCTGCTGCGTAGTTACGCGTTACCTGCTTCAGTACTCGACCTGATACATCGTAGATCTTCAAGGTCGCATCCATCGCGGCTGGTAAATTAAAACCAATCGTCGTCTCCGCGCCAAATGGATTCGGACGGTTCTGATACAACGTAAATGCTTCCGTACTGATCGTTCTTTCTTCGCCGAAACGTAGACTTACCGCTAGTTTATCGCTTGTTTCACTGTATCCTTCCGCAATCGTTAGATCAGAGCTTACGCGCAACGCTTTGCTCAACTTAACCGCTTCCGTCGCTTTTACGATCAACGTAAACAGTACTTCGTCGTCCGCTACCGTTAAGCTATTCTCTGCATTCCAACTCGTCGTTAAGATTCCTCTATCCAGATTCGTCATTCCGAAGTTGTCCGCAGTCAATCCGCGTAAAGCACCTGCTTCTACATCTACCAGTTCTAAGCCAGCAAAATTCAGCGTATACTGGTAACCTTGTACAGCGGCAAAATCACGCGCTTTGAAGGCTACTTCGTATTCCTGTCCTGCCGTTAAATCTGCGTCATCCAACTGGAAGACTAACGCACCATCTGCACTACGCGTATCGCCCGCAGCTAGTTGATTTGCA
>CALLPK010000065.1 GCA_938015415.1 uncultured Saprospiraceae bacterium | reverse complement strand
ACAGTGCCTTCATCGTCAAACTTAACCAAATAACCCGTACGAATACCTGCATTTTCGACCAAGGTAGTATCGAAATTACTACCTATGGCGATATAGTTTCCATCCATCGTTTCTATCATGTTAAATAAGTCGGTCCGAAATGTTGGGTCGCCTGTTTTTAAGGTCCATAAAATGTTATAGTCGGCATCTTGTCTTACAATATAGCCTTGAAATTTCGGAAAAGGGTTATTACTGGAGGCAGCAGCCGCTAAATACCGACTGGCATAAATTAGTCCGTTGTTCTCAGTGGGTATCATTTGCCGTGGAGCATAAGTACGAATACTTTGATCATCCCAGGTAGATAGGACATTCCCTTGATTATCTATCTCAATCAAAAAGGTATGAATATTCGGTCCAGATCCTGTACTTGGAAATTTTTCTAATCCTATCAAATAAGTAGAGTCTGTCAGTGCTACGATCCGCCCCGGACGGTGATTGACGCCTCCACTTCCAAAACTGTTTTCCCAGAGGGTCTCGCCTTGAGGGTCTACTTCTGATACGGTGGTGATTAATATATTTTGAGCAGCAGGTACATCTACTCTTATCAAAATTAGATGATCATTTGGCAAAATAATACTATTAAAAAAAACTTGTTGGTTATTTTCTATAGGTTCAAGTTCCCTATACCATTCCAAACCATTATCCAGATGATAACTTGCATACCAACCAAATCTATTTGCCAGACCACCTCCACCGCCACCCACTACAATAATTCTTTTATCAGAAATACTGGCATTATTGGGTCGATTGCTATAGTTTGTAAAAGAGTCTTGAAGTATTACATCATCAAAAAATTTAGTGCCATTTCGATCAAATTTAGTGACCATTAATTTTCCTGGAAATGGAGGATAAAAAGTAGCTCCGAGGCCTAGAGTATTTATCGTGTCATTAACATTAAAAACATCTAAGAAAAGAACTGCAGTCTGATCCAAGATATACCGATTATTAAATAACTCCTGACTCTTAATTTCATTAATAAATGTAATAAATAAAAGTAGAACAATAATTTTTTTTAGTTTCATTTTATCCTAGTTTCAAAAAGAACAGGTAGACATCATTTCAGATGCCTACCTGTAAAACAATATTTAGTGATTAATAAAAAACGGAATCAACTGTTTCTTCTTCTCGGTAGATTGATAAACACAATAGTACATGCCAGACGGCCAAGCTTCCACATTTAAAGAAATATTTTGCGCTTGTTTCTCAATTTTTCCTTCGTAGAAGTTTTGTCCATAAAAATTAACTACAGAAATTTCACCGATATTTCCATAAAGTGAAGGAGAGGCGTAGCGAATATTGATAGTCGTGCTTGCTGGGTTGGGTGAAACGGTTACCAAAGATAATTCCTTGTCCGAAGAAACCGTAACCTGAGTTTCCGTATGACTCGTTTCTGCCGGAGATTCATTTAGATTGGCTTGCTCGGGTAGTTCTAATGGGTAAGTCTTTCCGTAGAAAAACTGCAAGATGTTTCTGGCTTTGGCTTTGGCTTTTCCCTGTCCATTATCGGCTAAGTTCTCTACCATATCATATTCCGTTTCTGTAAAATAAGCTTCATTTCGTGCAGCGGCGGGTAAGTCGTAAAGTAATTGATACAGCGTACTTAAATCCCCTTGTTCTGCCGCTTCTTCTTCATTAAGAGCAAAAGAAATTGGAACTTTATTCAAGGTTTCTAATCCTTCCAAACTGGTACCTGTCTCAAAGGCAAGATCTACTTTTGTGTAAGTAGCAGCAATAGATTCCGTTGTCTCTAACCACTCTGCTATTTCTTGGTTAGTGGTGGTCGATTTATCTTCCAATAAAAGAAGATGTATCAATTCTTTTGCGTATTGGTCTTTTTCTGCTTTTAGGGTCGTCAGTAAATATTCCATTTCCCCCCGCTCAGTAACCGTATTAACCTGTTGATTTAAAAGGTTTAATTGGTATTGAGTCAAGCCCGTCTCTAAGGGAAGTACTTCAAGCAACCCAGACTGTCTTAAGGCATCTGGATTGGCATCTAAAATAGTATAAAGAGGATATTGGGTAAATTTGCCAGTCTCTATAATTTTTTCTATAACCGCTTTAGATACAAAAGGAGACACGGCAAGCAGTTCATTTTTTAAAGGATTATTATTCGCACCGACGGTAGCCAGACGATTGAGAAAATACTCGGTATTTCCATTATCCACCCTTTGCTGATACTCCTGTTTTCGGGTTGTATATTTTTCATTCGTTTCACTGTATTTAGATTTTTTTACTTCTTTTTCGGTAGGATTTTCAAAGCTACTTTGGCAACCTTCGGCAATATTCCCATTACCAAGTGTTAAACTAACTTTGTTATCAGTAAAAAACATAGGCTCTTCATTTGGTCCTGTTCCATAAACATATTCTACATCATTGGTTCCTCCACCGGACACGGCGATATCACTCCAAATATTATTCCCTGTATGGGAAAAAGTATTTTGAGCAGGTAGATAATTCTGAGAAATAGGATCAAAACTTCCCTGCAAGGCTCGAATCCCAGTTCCATACAAGACATTGATATCATAGTCTCTTGAATCAATTTGTTCATTACATTCATAAAGTAAGCCTGTATTAGCACCATTGCCAAAATCTTTGGCGGCGTTATTACCTATGGCCCAGTTGGCATAATTAAGTTCCATAAACTCATTATTAAAAATCCGGTTATTGTCATTTCCGGTGAATGCCATCAAGGTACCAACGGTAGCGGAATTAGCCTCTTCTATTCCTATAAAGAGATTGTCTTCAATCTGGAATCCAGTAGAATTTTCATTGACGATGCCGAAAGTTCTGCCAACGTGATTAGGTGTAAAGCCAAATTTAAATTCGGAGCGAGTAATCCGTGCGAAATTAACGGCAGAAAAATAAACACCGTAGTTACAATTTTCAAAATTAGCGGCATCGACGGTAAAATTACGCATGGCTTTACCCGACTGTGCATGTACTCCGTGAGAAAGATTGGTAAAGCTAGAACCATTTACTCCACAACATTCATCAGCAGAAGAGCAAGTATTATCACAGCCAGATACCTCAAAACTAGCATCCTGAGAATAGATGCCCTTGCCTAATGCGGAAGCGGTATTGGCACTTGGTAATAAATTACTAAAGTTGGAATTATAAATGGGTACGTCGTCTACGCCCCAAAGTGAAATAAAGGCAATAGGATTTAAGTTTTCCGGTAATGCTTCATTTGTCAAAAAAGTACAATTATCGATAGTACTAGCATTTGAAAAAACGGGAGAATTAGGAACAGGTACGGTGTTAGAATAAGGGTTAAAACGAATCCCTGTCTGGTTGTTTCGGAATGTAGCACCCGATGCATTGACGATTCCTCCCGTAAAGAGATTTTCTTCGTCATCGTCTCTTCCTAGTTTTACGGCGGTCCGTGCATATTCAATCGTAGAGTTAGTAATTTCTGCTCTTCCTTGTAAATAATTACCACCTTGGGCAAATTGGTGTTGGTTGGCATCTCCCCAGACGTCGATACCTTCCCAGAGGTCGCCACATCCATTGGTTAAGGTACTACCATTAAGGATAAGTGTTCCACCGGGTTCAACAATGATATTGACTAAACGACTAATACTAATGGTGGAGTTAAAAATAATAAGCTCTGCTCCTTCTTCAACGATCAAATCACCGTATAGTGACCGATCACTGGTCCAGGATTCATTCGTATTGGCTGCAATCACCGTTGGAGCTCCTTTCACCAAATCGACTTCCCAAAGGCCAAGACCCATGGTAGCAACGACAATTTTATTAGCACAACGATTGATTTCCATATCTGAAATTAAAGCACGCGGTCCATCTGCATAAAAAATCCAGTCCCCTAAGTTATCATCTTTGTAGTATAATCCAAAATCGCTACCTGCATAAATTTGATTGTTGGCTCCACCTTGACAAATAATGGAAGAAAATGGAATATTGGGTAAGCATCCGGATTGATTTTCCCAAGTGATTCCACCATCTGTGCTTCTAAGGACTTTTTGTCCTTCTACAAAGCTACCCAAGGTAATCCAGACGATATCGGAATTATCGGGGTCTACGGCGATGTCGGAGATGGGGGCGCCGATCATTCCTGTAGCATTCGTTCCTGCAAAATTTAATACATTGTTATTTATTCCAAGTAAATCTATATCCCAGTCATCATTTACATCATCGCGAGTTGCCCTAAACATCGCACCGACGTTTTGTCCAGTGAGACTAACTGGTTGGCTAGCATCTTGATAAAAAGAAGCCAAGCAAAAATAGATAACATTATCATCTCCGGCAGACATACCGAGGTTTCCGAGGCGGATGGGTTCTCCCGTAAATCCAAGTTCAGCAAGAATTTGAGCTCCAGTAGCCACCGAAGTCCAAGTAATTCCATTATCCTCAGATGTGTACAATCCTCTAGTAGCTGCAAACATTTCTGACTTGTCACTATTATGGATGAGTGGTGCCCAACGGGTTCTTTCTGGAAGAAATGCAATGATTTCATCTACATCAGTTCCCGCATTGATTAATTCTCCATGAGAAAAAAGATTTTGCAATTCCTGAAAAACTTTAATCGTTCCATCATCTTCTATTTTTATTAGCGCATCTCCATTATCACCTCCTGGATTAGTTTCCCACCATTCTCCTTCATTGTAAAAATTATTACTTCCATCTTGTGCCCCAGTAAAAATAAAATCGCTATTTTTTTCTGTGATTCCTACTCCGAAATTATTGGTACAAGACATTCCTTCTCCTGTAATGTCTTTCCAAGTCACATTACCATCTGGTAGAGGCTCTGTTTTTGAAATACCACCATCAGTACCGATATAAACTTTATCATTTAACCCCAAAGGATCACCAGATCTATCACTGTCATAAACATGAATAAACCGTAAATCTACATGATTTTCCTTGTTATCCATAGCTGCAAAATTAGCTCCTCCATCTACTGATTTAAATATACAAGCTGAGCTAGAACCCATATATAATACCTGTGGATTAAATCTACTAACTGAAAAAGTCCTAGTAAAAGCGGTGGTCTGCATGGATGCAGCAACAACTACACCATCAGTCCCTGCACCGTACCAATTATCCCCTCCATCATCTGAATGATAAAATACTGGATAAAAATCTCCTCCTCCACAATTAAAACCATTGAATTCAAAATATTTGACCATTACGATAATTCTGCCTTTTGGAGCATAATTGCTTATAGGCACCAGTTCAATATCTATTAATCCAATTTGGGGTACATTTGCCGTATTACAATTTGGAAAATTATTCATAACCTCAGGAGGAGCAAAAAATAAAGGAAGTTGCTCTGGGCATGTGTCATCAGGTCCTAAACGATAGACAAAAGTATTATCAGCTGGTGTAGAACCGACTCTCGCACTAAACCAAACTGTTCCATCTTCTCCAACTTCAATATCATTAATTGCATTAAACCAACTGGTGCCATTTGTACAGGTAGGAGATTGAAAGCGAAATTCCCAGTTTTCATCCTCCGTTACAGCAGCCGTTCCTTGGTACGAAAGGATTTGTGATCTTTCACCATGTCCATAAATAATTGTCTCCTCTAAAGTACTCCTTGGATCAATGGCCAAAGAGATTACCTTATTAAATTGATCATAAACATTGGTTCTATAAGGCATTAGTTCCCAAGTCTCTCCATCATCAATGGAAAAAATAACACCTATTCCATAATTATGAGGAAAAGTTCTGTTCAAATCCCATAATCCAATAGACCCTCCAGTAGCAGCATAAACAATATTAGGATCAATAGGATGTCGGATAATATCTCTCATTCCAACGATAGTAAACCCTTCTTCTACCGTTGTATTTCTCCAGGTTCCACCTCCATCTTCTGTTCGCCAGATACCTCCATTAGCACCACCCACCAATATCCGATTAGGATCATCAGGATGAACACTTACTGCGTCTAATCGTCCTTGATTTTGAGTCTCTAAATCACTTACACAATCGTTACTTTGTCCCCTTGTACCATCTGAATTAAAGGGGCCAAGGTTTCTCCACTCTATCGCCTCATCAACATCCGTTTCAAGTCCACATAGTGGTTCAAATCCATCTACAATATTTCTAGCTAATACTTGATCTCCTCCGCCAAGCTTTCCATTGGGATCCATTCGAAACTTCCAGTATTGTGCCCATTTATAAAAATTATCTACACCTTCATTTTCCACATCAGAAACGAGTGTAGGATCTTCATCACCATAGTAAGCATCAAGTCGATTATAAATTTCGTAATAAGTATCGTCTCCAGGTTGAAGAATTGGTGGGCCTTGGCTGTAAAGGGTACTAATTGTGCTTAGAAGCAGTAAGCAGGTAACGTAACGTAACGTAACGTAACGTAATTTCTAAAAAGATTGTTGTTTTTCATAATTTTAATTTTAGGGTGTTATATATTTTAATAGAAATAATAAGATATTTGAAGCAGCTTTAAGTCCTACCAAAATTTTCTAAAGGGCACAGAATTATTGTTAAAAGATTTGTATCTTTTAAATAATAGTACTTAACAATCTTGTACAGTGTAAAAATTTTAATAGTGTTAACTTCTTAGCGATAAACATAAGAAATAAATTTAATTTTTCAAAATAAAACCTTTATTTGTTGTAAACAAGGCAATATTAAATGTTAACTTTACTAAGTTTATTTTTCTATATTATATAGTTGTTAAAAATATGAAATAGGTAAAATCAAAAAACTAGGAAAAGAATCATTAAAATCTGAACTAAAACGAATATGTATTTTTAAAAAAATACAAGTACAAGTACGAAAGCTTATCCGATGTAAGATGGGCAAAGTCAATACGCTTTAACGTGAAGAGATGGCCGACGGAATTTAAATGCTAATAAATCATTACATTTCCTAAACCAACTCTTCAATCTTAGATAGGTTTAGGAAACGAATGATCGGGGGATGTTTCCTAAAATTAGGATCTTGCACTCACCGCTTTAAGAACTCTTGCTTTTGCACTGGCTGCTCGCGGTGTTCGCAAAGCTAGGCCAACTCGGAAAAAATCTCAAAATTTTACCCCAGCCCCAAGAGGAGATTTTGTGATTTTTTTTCTGGCTCTTAGCAAGGAAAAGCTTTGAAGTTCAACAAGCGTAGCGATTCAACATTTCAACAAGCGTAGTGATTCAACACGTTAGCGCGCCAAGATCCAATTCCGCGCATTCACAAACGCCTCAATCCACGGAGAAACCTCATCCGCCTTACGACCACCAGGATAATGTGCCCAATTCCAAGGGAAGATAGAACGTTCTAGATGTGGCATCGTGGCAAGGTGTCGGCCATCGGGGCTTACAATCATGGCAGCATTATAAGCGCTACCGTTCGGGTTAGCAGGATATCCTTCGTAGCCATATTTTCCGACGATTTGGTATTGGTCTTCTGTCAATGGTAAAGAAAATTTTCCTTCACCATGGGAAATCCAAATGCCTAATTGCGTTCCGGCTAAAGTTGATAACATGACAGAATTATTTTCCGCAATTCTGACAGAGGTGAAACCACTTTCATGTTTATGGCTATCGTTGTAAGTCATCCGAGATGGTGTTCCGTCAGGGGCG
>CALLPK010000064.1 GCA_938015415.1 uncultured Saprospiraceae bacterium | reverse complement strand
ACCATTATTAGCCGGCGTGACATTTACAATATTTGGATTTTCTAAAGTAGAATTAAAGCCGTTTGGTCCACTCCATTGGTAGCTCGTCGCTCCCGTGGCGTTCGCCGTCAATTCTAAATCTCCGTCTTCACAAATTGAACTAGCTGTAGCAACTGGTGCTGCCGTTGGTGTATCAAACACATCTACTTCGATTGTTTGACTTTCTAATGTACAACCATCCACTTCAATCGTTACCATATAGGTTCCCGTATGCGTCGCATCGTCTACTGGGGTAATCACGATTTGGTTCGTGTTTAGACCCGTGATGTTGGTCGTCGTTCCGTTTGGTGTAGTCCACGTATAGGTTACATTGGTTCCCGTATAGCTCGCTACGTTCAGCGTAATATTCTCTCCTTCACACGCGGGGCCGCTACTCGCAATCACGGGCTGAGCAACCGTATTGGTAATCGTATTTACCGTTACGTTACCACTCGTAATACAACCGTTATCATCCCTTATGACTACTTCGTAGTTGCCGTTCGCCGCTTCGGTAGCACTTGCGATCACTGGATTTTCCGCTACCGAACTAAAACCATTTGGTCCGCTCCACTCATAGGTTAGATTACCCGTACCCATTGCATTCGCAAACAGTTCTAAATCACTCGCCGCACAATCCGTCGCTACTACATAGGTCGCACTCGGCGCCGTTACTGGCTCCTGATTTACCGTTACGGTGGTCGTCGATAGTGGATTGGAGACACAAGTATTGTTAATCACCGTTAATTCAAACGTCATATCACTTGTCAAGTCCGCAATCACCGGATTCTGTTCAGTTGAAATAATATCCGCACTTCCTGACACTCGCCATTCGTAACTTGCGCCCGCTATCGGGTTCGCAAATAACTGCGCATTCTCTCCCGCACAGATCGCACCCGCATTGGTCGCAATGGATGAAGGTAATTCGTTTACCATCACTACAGTTGGGTTGCTTAATTCTGACGCACAACCATCTACCGTTACTTCCATTCGGTATGGACTAATCGCATTAGGCGAATTAGCCGCAATACTCATCGAAGCACTCGTACCGATTACCGTTCCGGCTCCGTTGGTCCATTGGTACGTCACACTTGTTCCAGCGTAAGTCTGTTGAATATTTAAAATAATATCTTCATCCCAACAGACCGCACCGTTGGTCGTAACACTCGCCATTACTGGGGTGGGTACAATATTATTTACCGTGATACTTTGCGTTTCCGTACAGCCTTCACTGGTCTGAATTGTCAACGTATACGTTCCGTTGTTCTCCGGACTTACATTCGCAAGCTCCGGATTTTCCGCAATCGAACTAAAACCGTTTGGTCCTGTCCATTGGTAAGTATTTATATTTGCTGAGCCATTCGCCGTAAGGCTTAATACCTCGCCTGAGCAAATCACACCCGCCGTTGCTGTTGGGGCAGCGGATGGTTGATTATTGATATTTAGTGTAAATACATCTGAATTCACTACACAACCATCAATTGTTATTTCTACCGAGTAGTCTCCGTTGTGGATCGCTCCGTCCACCGGACTGATTACTAAATTATTCGTATTTAATCCATCAATATCCTGCATCGTTGGCGTAGTCCATACGTAGTCTACCGCAGCTCCCGTGTATTGGGGAACGCTGATCTCCACTAAGTCACCCGCACACTCTGCGCCGTTATGACTGATCAGTGGCATCGCCTGCTGATTCATTATTCCTGATACTTCAACGGTCTCAGTTGTCGTACATACATTACCATCGTTGATCGTCAGTACGTAAGAACCGTTGCTGGCCTCGGTTGCATTCAGAATCACTGGATTTTCCAGGGTGGAGGTAAAACCGTTCGGACCACTCCAGCTGTACGTAATTGTACTACTTCCAGAAGTCGCATTCGCAAATAATTCCAAATCTGCCGGTGCACAATCTGCCTGTAACGTATACGCACTCGTTGGTGCTGCTACCGGTGCATCTTCGATTATTACTGTAGTAATGCTCACCGGAGATTCACATCCATTCTGTGTAATTGTCAGATAGAAATCGTGACTTCCCGTTGGTAAATTTTCTACATCAACCGTAGTATTCATTGAAATCAAATTACCCGCGGGTACGCCCATTGGGTCGGCATCATACCAGCGGTATTCACCGCCCGTCAGCGTATTTGAACTTAGCATAATTGGCATTCCCTCACATACAGGACTATTGTTGGACGCTAAGGCTTCCGGTATCTCATTGATCGTCACATTGATTGATACAGACTCTGCGTCACAACCATCGCCATTCGTTACTCGTACGCGCCACGGACCACTCTGATAGAATGGGTGACCGGGGCCAACCGTTGTCGTTGGAGCAGTCGTCGTCATTCCAGGTTCGGCCAGTGATCCCTGCGAATCGCTAAACTGAATCCATTCGAACAGATCACCTGCCGTGCTTGAGGCTAAAACAATATCCTCACCCGCACATATTTCGGTATCCGTATCAATACCTGGCACAATTGCCTCCGGGCTGATATGGTCTACCGTTACACTTTGGCGGCTCGTACAACCGTTTGCATTTGTTACTTCAACAATATACTGACCGTTGTTTGCAATCGTCGCTCCCGTGATATTTGGATTTTCTAAATTAGACACAAATCCGTTCGGTCCGATCCACTCGTAGGTGAAAGGGCCGTTTCCACTTACGCCCGCCAGTAGTTGTAGATCGCCACCCGAACAACTGTCCGTGCTCGATGCAGCAGGCATTACAATCGCCGCTTCAAAGGTTGATACTTCGTACGTATTTGAACTTAGCGTACAACCATCTACTATTATTTCCACACTGTAGCTCCCCTGATGAATCGAGGTATCTACCGGGCTGATGATAATTTGATTCGTATTGAGTCCCGCAATATTTGTATTGTCAGGAGTCGTCCAGTTGTACGTTACATTCGAACCATTATACTGTGGTATTTCTAAGACAATACTGGCCTGATCACAAGCCGGGCCCGTAGAGCTAATCACCGGTTGTGCTACCGCATCCATGATGTTAGTTACCTGTACACTGCTCGTAGCCGTACAACCATTTTCGTCCGTAATTATTAAAGTATAAGAACCGTTGCTCGCCTCGGTCGCATCCGTAATGATTGGATCCGGCACCATCGAACTAAAGCCGTTCGGTCCGCTCCATTCAAAAGATACGACGGTTCCACTTCCTGCAGTTGCATTACTCGTTAACGATAAATCATTCGCCGAGCAATCGGTATTTAAGCTATAGTTGGCTGATGCTACCGTGGACGGTGGAGTATTTACAATCACCGTCGTTGTTGCCAGTGGATCAGAAATACAGCTATTGGTAATCACCGTTAGCTCGTAAGTCTCACTACCCGTCAAATTAAAAATTGTCGGGTTTTGATCCGTTGAAAATACGTTGGTACTTCCCGCAATTCTCCATTCGTAGCTTGCCCCCGCAATCGTACCCGCCAGTAACTGCACTTCTTCGCCCGGACAAATTGTTCCGTTGTTAGAAGCCGTGGCTACCGGTAATTCGATGACGTCTACTTCGATCGGTTCGCTTAAATCTGAAGGACATCCTCGCTCAGCTACCATCACCCGGTAAGGACTGATCGCAGCGGCTGAAGTTGGGTTAATCGCAATACTTGAGGTCGTTCCAATCGTCGCTCCCGCTCCGTTGGTCCACGTATAGGTGGCTCCCGCAGCGTAGCTTTGCTGGACCGATAAATTAATCGTTCCGTCTTCACATACCGGGCCGTTGCTACTCGCCGTAAGCATCGTTGGGGTCGGCTCGATATTGTTAACCAATATTGTTTCTGAACTACTACATCCGTTCGTATTCGTTACTACTAAGGTGTAAGTTCCATTATTATTTATACTTGTATTGGCAATCACTGGATTAGCCGTGTTGGAGGTAAATCCGTTCGGACCTGTCCATTCGTAGCTGGCTGCTCCGGAAGCCGTAGTCGTAAAGGTTAATTCGCTACCTTCACAAATCACTCCCGTCGTGGCCGTTAAACTTGCCGTTGGCGTAGCAAATAAATCCAGACTAAACGTATCCGATTCTAATATACAGCCGTCAACCGTAATCACAACCGAGTACTCACCCGCGTGAATCGACTCGTCCAGTGGACTGATGATTAATTGTGAGGTATTAAAGCCAGATATTCCTACCGTATTATTTCCGGGCGTACTCCATACATAATCTACATTCGCTGCCGTGTAAGCACCTACGTTGAGTGCTAAACTTCCGCCTTCACAATCGGGTCCGCTGCTCGTAATCTGTGGCATTGCTGGCATATCCATGATGTCACTTACCTGTACTGTACCCGTCGCTGAACAGCCATTTTCGTCGATGACCGTTAACTGGTAAGAACCATTATTGGCCGTAGTAGCATTTTCGATTACTGGAGTCGCTTCATTACTCGTAAAATTATTCGGGCCGCTCCATTGATAAGTAGCAATCGCGCCACTTCCCAGGATCGTTCCGGCGTTTAAGGTTAAATCACTCGCCGCACAATCTGTTCCTAACACGTAAGTGGCGGTTGGTTGTGTCGCTGGGGCGGTGTTGATCACCGCGGTGGTCATCGTTTGAGGAGACACACATGTCTGCTGCTCCACCGTCAGGTAGAAATCATGACTACCCGCTGCCAGATTATAAATAATCGGATCTTTTTCCATCGCAATCAGCGTTCCCGCAGGTGCGCCACCTGGGTCTCCATCATACCAACGGTACGTTCCTTCTGGTACTTCGCCCGCAAATAACTGGATCGGTTGCGTTTCACATACCGGGCCTGAATTACTCGCTACCGCTACTGGGATTGACTGAATCGTTACCGGTTCAACTGCTGAAGTACTCGTACAGCCGTTCGCATCCGTTACCCGGACGCTCCAGTCTCCTGGCAAGTACGAACCATTCGTAGATGGTAGCGTCGTCGTACCAGTCGTCGTGGTCAGACCCGGCATCATCAGCGTTGAAGCAGAAGCCCCTAGTGGTCCAATCCATTCGAAGCTGGTGCCCGTCGCACTCGTGGTTAAAACAAGATCGTCCCCTTCACAAATGATCGGACCATTGGTCGCAATCGTCGGAGGATCAGATGGAGACAGTATGTTATCTACCGTTACATCTGCGGTGGCCGCACATCCTTCCTGGCTATTTACCGTCAAGGTATATAATCCATTATAGGACTCGTCCACATCACTAATCGTAATATCTTTTTGGGAAGAAGTAAATCCGTTCGGACCACTCCACTGGTAACTCAGCGGTTCAATTCCACTACCCGTTCCTTCCAGCACAATCTCGCCTCCGTTACACGAATCTGTACTCATATAGACCGCACTCGCAATTGGATTGTCATAAACAATCACATTATAACTCGCCGTCAGAATACATCCCTCTACGTCAATTGTCACCGTATAAATTCCTTCGTGCGTTGCATTGTCTACGGGGCTGATGATAATTTGGTTGGTTCCAACTCCACTTATGTTGGCGTTCGTACCACTCGGGGTGGTCCAATTGTACATCACATTTGCTCCCTGATAAGTTGCCACGGTCAAAGTAATACTGCCTCCTTCACAAGCCGGGCCCGTACCTTGCACCACCGGCTGTGCCTGTGCGTTTTCGATATCACTCACCTGGATACTTCCTGAATCCGTACAGCCATTCGCATCCGTTACAACCAATGTGTAAGAACCATTATTTGCCTCAGTTGCATTCGAAATCACTGGATTTTCTACATTTGAAGTAAATCCGTTCGGGCCACTCCAACTGTAGCTATTCACCGCTGCACTACCCGCACTTACATTTGCGTTTAGTGTTAAATCTGCGGGGGAACAATCCGGATTTAAGGTATAGTTCGCTACCGGACTTACCCCAGGATTGGTAAATACATTGATTGTCGTCGTATCATTTAAATTATACACACAACCACTTCCCGTATTCGTAATCTCTACCCACAGATCCGTCGTCGTCGTCAATCCGGTAAACGTTGGATTTTGTCCTACCGCAATTACCGTGTTATCGCCTACGTAGCGCCAGCGGTACGTTCCCTGACTTAAATTACTCGTTACTTGTAGTCCTACTAATTCACCCGCACAAATTCCAGCCGGTTCTCCCGTAATATCTATATTCGCTGGCGTACAAATTAAGCTCGTTGGATCATCTGGAGTACCATTATCACCTGGTTCTCCTGGGTTTGTTCCATCTAAATCATATCCACTATCTGAGTCGTCTACTACTCTTACCGGTAGTCCGCTTTGCGTCAGTGGATTACCATTTAAATCAAGACCTGCACCCGCTGCTTGCGTTTGATTTCCCAGTGGAAAATTCGCTAGCTGTGGATCAATCTCCGCTATTAATATTAGTTTTATTTCTTCACCAGGCTGTAGTAAATCTGCTCCACTTCCTACGAACATATCGTTGTTACCCATTCCATCATATGCTGTATTCAACGTTGGCGTTGAACTAGCCGTGGAAGAAATAATATCTAAATTCGGTGAAGCGGCCGACATACCTACAAAGGCAGTTCCTAACTGTGCCGACAGATCATCTATCAAACTCAAATTACTTAGGTCAATCACTCCTGTATTTTTAACCGCTAATTCGAACGTGATATCTATATTACCGCTCGGTAACGTATTCGTATTGCTGATCGCTTTAACCGTGGCTATCTTTGGCTGTGGTAATAATCCTGCATCAATCGTCAGATCACTACTCGCCGCAGCATCAAAACTAAAGATGGCTGTTTGACCATTGATACCCGCATCACTATCTGTCGTAGGATCTCCACTCGTATTTGTTCCCGTAAAGTCGTAGTCAGATCCCAAATCACTCGTACTACCGTCAAATTCTACGTAGTAATCACCCGATGGAATATTGCTAAATAAATACGCTCCATTAGCATCCGTTGTCGTCGTAGCAATCAAGTTCCCTAGATCATCGTAGAGATTAACCGTTACTCCTTCAACGCCCGTTTCGTTCGGATCCTGTATACCGTCTCCATTGGTATCAATCCAGACAAAATTTCCAATGCTAGCTCCGGCGCTTACTCCGGCATCAATTGTTAACTCATCTCCGGTTTGTGGATCAAAGCTGAACACGCTCGTAAATCCGTTGGTGTCTGCGTCACTATCGTTTGAGCCATTACCCATATTCGTTCCGGTAAATCCGTAGTTCATATTACCTGGATCGGCATTTGGTTCGAAGCCTACGTAGTAGTCCCCGACCGTGATATCTTCGAATAAATACATGCCCATTGCGTCAGTCAACGTACTATCTAGTGGCGTTCCGTCCGCAGCGTATAACACGACCAGTACATTTTCTAAACCTGGTTCGCCCGGGTCCTGGATTCCGTCCATATCGTTATCCACCCAGACAAAATTTCCGATGTCTGCAACCGGTACTAGACCCGTATCGTGTGTATTGTCATCTCCTAACAGTGGATCAAACGCAAATTCTGGCGTAATTCCGGTTAATGGATCAGCTTCACTATCGTTCGTTCCATCTCCAGTGCCCGCAGGACTAAAGTTGTAATCTCCCATCGCCGTACTTGTATCAAATCCGATACTGTAATTACCCGCCGGGACATTTTCAAAAACGTATGCTCCGTTGGTATCCGTGGTGGTCGTGGCTATGATATTGCCCATATCATCAATTAGGTTAACCGTCACACCGCTGATACCTGTTTCATTTGCATCCTGGAGTCCGTCGCCATCGGCATCGATGAACACAAAGTCTCCGATATCAGTCGTTGGAATTAATCCAGCGTCAATTGTTAGATCATCTCCCGCGCTTGCGTCAAAGACAAATGGCGCTGTTACTCCGTTGGGACCAGCGTCACTATCCGTTGCGTCGTTTCCACTATTGCTCGTGGTAAAATCGTACTCCGTCGTACCGGGTGCCGTCGTTGGATCGAACGCTACACTATAGGTTCCAGATGGAATATTTTCAAATAAATAATTTCCGTTTGCGTCCGTGATCGTCGTCGCTATTATATTTCCAGCGTCGTCTAACAGATTAACTGTAACGCCCGCAACACCCGGTTCGCCCGGGTCTTGTTGGCCGTCTCCGTCGCTGTCGATGAATACCTGATCTCCCAGATTTGCTACCGGACTTACACCCGCATCAATTGACAGATCATCTCCCATTTGAGGATCAAAAGCAAAAACCGAAGTAAAGCCACTCATGTCCGCATCACTATCATTCGAACCGTTGCCCGTATTTTGCGGAGAAAACGTGTTATTCATATTCCCAAAAGAGGCATTAGGCTCAAAGCCCACAAAATAATCGCCCATCGGAATCTCTTCGAACAGGTACATTCCACTCCCGTCCGTCCACATGCTATCAATTGGATTACCGCTATTGCCATCGTATAACACGACTAATACCGAATCCAGACCTGGCTCGCCAGGATCTTGTGCACCGTCCATGTCTAAATCAGACCAGACAAAATTTCCGATGTTGGCCACGGGAATTAAGCCAGCGTCGAGGGTTAAATCGTCTCCATTTAATGGGTCGAACGTAAATAATGGAATCGTTCCAGTGGCATCTGCATCAGAATCATTCGTTCCATCACCTGTATTAGCATCGGTAAAAACATAGTCCTGTCCTCCCGGACTCGTAGCAGGATCAATAATAATTGAGTAATCACCCGCAGGAATATTTTCAAATAAATATTCACCATTCACATCTGTAAATGCCGTATCCAGCGGGTTGTTCATACCGTCATAAAGTATCACCATGGCATTGGTGATTCCTACCTCTGCCGAATCCTGGATACCATCACCGTCCGTGTCTACCCAGACAAAATTTCCGATATCCGCAACCGGAATGAGACCTGCGTCATGAGTGAGGTCGTTACCGGTGGTAGCGTCGAAGGAGAAAGTTGGTGTTAGACCAGCAGCATTTGCTTCGCTATCATTAGTTCCGTCACCCTGGGCGGTTAATGTAAAAGGATAATCTTCTGCACCCGGCGTAGTCGTCGTCGTTTGATCGAATTCAAGATAATAATCTCCAGTAGGAATGTTGATAAATTCGTAAATACCACTACCATTTGTATAGGCAGTATCGCGAGGTGTTCCATCTATGTTATATAGAATCACCTGAACATTTTCCACCCCGATTTCTCCTGAATTAAAAATACCGTCCATGTTGGAATCAACCCAAACCTGATCTCCAATAGAAGCTAAGATAACGGAGAAGGAAGCCAAGTCTTCTTCATCTTCACTTTGATCTCCATCCTCATTATCAGGAGCAGAATCTATATCTGTTTTATCGACCTGATTAAGCTGAACAAGATTTTCAATAACTCCGTCACGGTCAATCCGTCCCATAATTTCCAGCGTTTCGCAATCACCAGAATTCATTTCCGGAATTGCCCAGGTGCCGTTGGGCATGGTAGGAATATAAGTACCTTTAGTAGCCGTGTAACCAAGGAATGTAACTCCATCCGGCCAGGTATCTTCGACAACTAAATCATCAGCAAGATAGATAAGTCCATCATTTACACTATTAATGTTACAAATTTCAATACAATAAGTAACAGTATCTCCTAACTCAGGAATAGCTGGAATATCGCAAATTGTTTTTGTTACTTCTATATCAAGACATTCTTCGTCCACGACCGTCCAAAGCGGACTAACTGAAGGACAAGCCTCTGGGTCAGCCAGGTATCCTTTCGCTAGATATTCACCGGGAGAAAACGGACCCGTCCACGAATTATTTATTCCGGTAACGGCCTGAATAATTTCAAAAGCACCCCCGATTTTATACCATTCGTAGTTATTAAATCCAGCATTAGTAGAAATAGTGGCAGGCTGGTAACCACGACAGAATATATCTTCGCCTGTTATAGTTAGTGGATCAATAGGATCAACTACCATCGTTATACTATCGGTAACTCCGCAGCTAGTTCCAAAATCCAAATTGACACGATATCCATAATTTCCAGAAGCAGGAGCGGTAAATATTGGATCAGAAACAGTTGGGTCGCTCAAATAAGTTGAAGGAGTCCAGGTAATTACTGCGTCATCTTCAAATTCAGGAGGAAATTCTAGTTGTAAATATTTTGGCTGATCCGTACAAGCCATGGTATCCTGAATGGTTAGAGGAAAAGGAACCGCAAGTCTACGAATTGAGAATATGTCAGTACTCACACACTCTCCAGTAGAACCAGTAACGGTAAAAGTGACGGCATCCATAATTCCATCCAAAACGCCAAAATAAGCGCTGTCTCCAACGATTCTCATATATCCTTCCGTATCATCAAAACTAAATTCATAATCTCCACAAAATGCTACCCCAATCTCTTCGCCTGGACAAAGCGTATTTGTAGTAGGAATCTCTGCTACAAAAGCAGGAGAGATCGCAAAGAAGGGCGTGACTTCTGTATCACACTCACAGGCAGTATCATAAGTAGATTTTATCAAAACCGGACAGGCATTAATTTCTTCCACAACAAAACAACCAGATAAGATCAAAGTGTCCAAGCTGGCGAGAAATTGAGAAGGAAAAGTATCCGCTGCCAGGAAAGGATCATAGTAATCCAAAAAACCATTGGCTAATAAATCGTCAAAAAGTTCGACGGTTATATCTCCGTTATAATTTGGTCCAGGATTAATAAAAGTAGCATCATAACAAATTGTGACCGGATTATCAGTCCCCGTACATTGTCTAGTGATTTGTAAATCTGCGGTTTCCAGAGGAGCTTTAAGATCGACACTAAAACGATTATTAACAGAAGACTGTACCCAAACATCACAAATAGAACCGTCTCGAACACAGGTTTCATCTTCTACTCTATCTTTGATATCGACGATCAGATCCACGTCCCCACAACCTGCGAGTTCTGCCATGGAAGCCTCTAGTTTCAAGGTAAATTGTCCTCCGACCGGAAGATTAGGTACTCCGTCAAAACAGATTTGCGTTTGATCACCAATCATTGTTTCGATGACCGGTCCTGTCGATTGACCGGACGGTATAGCGTAAGCTAACGATCCAGATCGATAGGGCAAGTCCGGAGGAAAGGTTAAACATATCTGAACATAATCTCCGGAAGCCACCTCAGAAATATTTTGCCCGGTGATGGTAAACTCGTTGGTCAAACCACCACAGTAAACGTTGGTTGGTTTGGCAGAAGTCAGGATTTGGGCATGATTGATGGGTTCTGCACCGTTGATAATAATTTTTTCGCTGTTTACCTGACCGGATGAAATGGTGTTAGGACTACAAGGATCTTTGGCGGTAGACTCAAAAAAGGCCGTAGACCCAGAGATAAATTCGTCACAAACCGAAATAACTTTAAAACGTACTACTATCTGATTTGAGTCCAGAGATGAGTTTACTCCGGGAAAGCCGTTGGCATGAATAGCAGGACTAAAATTTGCATCTTCGGTATAAGATATAATATTACCATTAATAACATCTGGATCAGGGATACTGACAAAAGGTGCACCACTCACTCCGTTGTGAGGGTAAGCAGATTCGAAACTACCTAAAACCAATTCTGTCCCGACTAGTGGTAATTCCCAATTAAGTTCAAGATCTGTAACCAGTACGTCTTTTACATTTTTTATTAACACGACCATACTGACCGTATCACAGAGATCAAAATTTCCAGTAGGTGCAATAAAAGTAGACTGAATTTCGGGAAAACCAACCGTATACCGGTAACAAATATTATTAGTGTTACAAGCGGTTGTACTTCCTAATACTGCAGCTTGTATAGCTGGATCCATACAACCAGAAGAAGTACCGATACAAATTTCAGCAGGAAGCTGAGGAGGAACCGGACAAAATAACAATCTGGTTCCGACATTGACTATATGGCATTCATCCGGTGCTAAATCGGGTAAATTTACAATATAAGTATTGCTGGTACCATCGGTAGAAACATATTGATAGGCCAGAGGGGTAAGTGTTTCATCGTATACATTAACCAGCTGAACACTATTATTCACTTTGATGGTTGTAATCACGCCCATTTGGGTAAGTGGAGGTGTACTGCCAGCACAAACCATATACTCATTTATTTCTTCACTAGTTCCAGGGACTTGACTGGTAACAACCATACGATCAAGACCAGGCGTTAGCGAAGGAAAGCCTTGTCGATTGTCTGTCACCGTAGCGTCGGAAGATTCGTTGTCGTCTTTAAGAACAAGCAGATCCTGGTTAAAGTAGTCGTAATAACTTTGTCCATTACCAATAGTAAAACAAGAATCCAGTTCATTATTTGCTAGCGTAGTACCATTAAAATTACAACGATAATCTCTAGGTTCGGAGGGAGGGTCGTAAGGATATTGATAATCATAAGTTATTTTATAATCATTGAGTCCGGTGATATCTGCCGGACAGACTAAACAATAATCATAGGTAATGGTCATGGAATCACGAAAACCTCCCAGGCCGACACCAAGCCCGGGATAATTGTCCGTCAGAGGATTAAAGGTAATCGTTCCAGGACTGGCATCAGATACCGTACAATATTCTTCTCCGCTAACAACAAAGCAGTCATGATTTTCGACGCTTTGAATTTCCAATGGATAAGTTAAACCTCCCGGTGTATTTATTTCGGCATTACCACAATACATTAATGGAGAATAAACTTCGATATCCGTGTCCTTCATTTTGAAATAAGGCCGATATTCATTAGCATACCAGGATAAAGGAGTAGGATTATCTACGGTAAATATATGCTTGGCCGTACCTCCACAGTCATCGATATCCAAATCTGTCCGGACAGATATGTCACCGGGGCAATAAGTTTCGATGGGAAAATTTTGTCTACAAATACCTTGTGATTCCGTACAATTTGTGGCAAACTCATCCAATCTAGTTGCCCAGGTATCCTGATAAATACGAATTGCCTCAAAAGGAAGCCCTTCAGCTTCCGTCAGTGGATTTTTAATTAAAGGAATTCGGACCCGCATAAAAAGTGAGTCTCCTATTTGAAAATTATATTTAGCATTAAATTCATCCCAACAATTCCCAACATCATTCCAACCATTATAATCTATTCCCCGGCAATCTTGTAAGGCTTTTTGATTTCGAATTTGAATATATATTCTACTATTATCATAAAAATCGTAACTTGAATTCGTATTATTATAAGTCTGAAAATGATTATCAATATAGCCGTCATACGGTGTACTCCCCATAAAAAGTGTCACTCCGTTTACACTAGTTGTCGTAGAACCATCTTCTACACAAGCCGGCAAATCAGAAAAGTCAATTTCGGTGCGCGTAGTGGATCCTACCTTCTTTACAGAAAAAGACATAAGCTCTGTTTTCCGAGCGTCCATTTGTAGTTCTGTAACCGCAGCATTGTCACCAACAAAAGGTAGTATCCGCATTCCTATTCCCCATTCGTAAATATCAGTAAAAGCCTCCGCACTCTCAAAAGAATAATGTGATTCATACATAATCGTATCTCCGGGCAAGTAGCGATTTCGATCTGCTCCCGTGATAGACTGTGGATCTATTTTAGTCGTCATGGTGGCATCCGTATAACCTACGGACTCCCGGTAAACATCAGAAACACCACTACGAAAAACACAAGAACAACCAGAAGCATTTGGGTTGGAGCGGAAAAGAATCGACTCGCAGGCTTTGACCGCTTCACAAACACAGCCGCCCGAAGTACAAGTTTCGACGACTTGATGAGTACCCGTAGTATAAACAAAAGGGGCACATAAAGTAGTATCTACGGTCAGATCATAGCGATAACAAATGGTATCACCGATAGAGACCAGCCCCGCATCAATCGTAAGCATCCGCTTACCAGGTGCAATACTATCCCAGGTTATGGGCGCTCCAGTAATCGTAGGAACGCCATTTACGCTAATTTCAATAGCAGAGGGATCATCAATTTCAAGATCATGGGTAATGCGACCATTTCCATCAAAAAATACTTGTAAAGCGACATTAGAATTTCCCGCAGCGCAAGGTGTCACACCTCGCTGTTCGTGGACATAACACATTTCTACCGTTTGAGTCTTGGCACCTGAAGTTCCGGTAGCACCAAAATCAATCCCCGTAAAGGAAGTAGAAATTTCCGTAACATTGGTGCTACTGAAAGTTGCACCATCAACGATTTCAAAACCATCAATTGGTGGATAAAATTTGAAAGCCTGTCCGCAGTCTCGATTTGCGTCCACAAAAAACTGCGCAAAATCACAATTAATGACACCACAAACAATAGACCCCGGATCGGGAGGAGTGGTACAGCTATATGCCATATCAATCTCCACTTTCAAAGTATCACCCCCGGCCAGATCGTCAAAAAAGCCGTCACCATCTAGATCACTTAACCCTTCGGCACCATCAACATCAGCCGATAAATTGGTAAAATCAATTACCAAATCATCATTTACCCAAGTGTAGGCACCTAATCCAATCGTCATGCCTCCTACTCTGATTTCTGTTATTTCAAGAGAGGGCTTATTACAAGTTTCAAAACCTATTTTCATATCCGTAAAGCGGCCAGAAAGCGGATTGCTCTGGTCACTGTAAATGGTCAATCCAATAGTTCCCGGATCACCACAGACTTCGGGCGTACTATAAACCGTGTCGATTGCGATTGGCTCAGGTCTTGCTGTTGGTCGGATACTAAGGGTACGATCCCTTTCTATCTCATCACAAGTTTCACCATAACATCCCCAACCGGCCACATATTTTAGCGGAAAACTACTTGGGCTAGGACACTCGTCGCTTTGCCAGCAATAAGTAATTTGAATACGCTCACCAGTATTAAACAACGTATCTGCAGGGTTAGCAAATGCGTTTCCAGAGAAAAAACTTCCGTCAATTTCCGTACGAATTATTTTATTGGTATTGTCATAATCATAGATAATGGGCGTACCGTTGACCCGAACCTCGTTTAGATTTAAACTACCCGAAAGGTCTATATTTTGCAGCTCAAGATAAAAATCCTCCAAATAAGCATCAATTCCATCCTGCGTTAATCTTACATTAAAGCACCGTTCAATACCAATACGATTGATGTTCATATTGGGAGTAGACTGCCAGTTTATAGCAGGGGTTTTGATCGTAGTGTTGTAGGTACGATCCGGTGTTACCTCTTGACTACAATTGAAAAAATTACCTAACGTATCCTGATAGGTAAAATTGAATTTCAGATCTACATTATATTCCAGGGCATTTTTATCAACTGAGCAATCTGCCGTGGTTCCAATGTAAGCAATATAAATACCTTCCGTCACACCGTCCAGTAAAAAACGAGGTTTTTCTGGTGAAGGATTAACCACCGAAATAAAAGTATTGGAGTCGTAATGAGTGAGTTCAAATCCAGCGTAAATCATCCCTGGGAGGAAATCTAAAGTCATTTGGGTACCCGAAATTTCTCCTGGCTCTTCTATATAAATAAGGTAAGCGAGGGTATCAGGTTTTCCACAAACAACGATTTCATCTGTCTCGGAAAAACCGGGGACCCCCAGTAGTTCTACGACCTGAATTTCTGGACATTGAGCGGTAGCCTGCGTAGCAAAAAAGGAACTTGCTAAGAAAACTAAAAACAATAAAATAGATTTTGGAAAAGATAAAGGCCTCGAGTGGGTAAATTCTGTTAACATAGTCTCTTTGATCTAAATGATTGAGAAATGAACGAGCATTTTTGCTATAACATAACTCTAGACTATACTAGGAGAATTGATTCAAGTTACTACATATTAAATGTTTTTAATATTTAAAAACATTATTTGTGACATTGGAATTACTCTTTTTTAACGAAAGAACTTAATACTTAAAGGCAAAACAAACACCTATCTATAACAAAAAAAGAGCTAATCCCGAAGGATTGCTCTCTTTTCCTTTTTGCTCAATTGTTAAGCTCGAAGGTGTTTTAAGCACCATAAGGCGCTCAATAGATGTTGATGATTAGTGGTTTAATTTTTTAATAAAACGTATACCTTTATCCCTTATTCAAGCGATGTGCCAACGGGGTGGTTTCTTTCATTTTGTGAAATAATTTTTGGGTATTTTTAATATAATTTAATCACACATAACTCAACTAAAAGCACTAAAAATAGTCATTTTTATGAAAAAAACACAATAACCCATGTCACGTTTTAACGCTATTACACAATAAATTAGCGCCTAAAAATGCTCCCCTTACCAGATTCTTTTCCATCTAAAAAAATCGAATAATAATATAATTGAGTTGATAATAGTTCTGGCGTCCAATAAATGAACTGCATTCCATTCCTTAAAATATCTTTTTTTTCTTGAAAAACGAGTTGCCCCAGTTGATTGTAAACTTTTATTTCCAGTTGTTCATCTTCCATTCCAAAAACTTCAAAAGTTAAAACTTCTAAAAAAGGATTGGGATAAACGCTGGGTTCAGAACGAACTGGTAAAAGGGACTGATAACGATTAAGTTCTTCAATTGAGCGATCCATCCAACGGAGGCGATCCCTCAGCCAGCTACGCAATTGTTCAACTTCTTCCGGATAAGTATTTCCGATAAATGCATTCGGCCAGACATATTCGCCTAAAACGGGCCATTGGATAAAATTACGAATCTGACTCTCAGATAAGCTTTCCACCAGACTACCTATACAAGTTTCAATACGACTATCACTCCATTCACCATCTCTTAATGTTCGCCACCGTTGAACTAGCTGCTTCCCAAAATGCTCATCTTCCAGTAATTTAGGCCACCAAAACTGAATGAGGTATCCATCTTCCGGACAGATGTAATTATAATCCATCACCCAACCCTCAGGGCTAGGGCCGGCGCAGAAATCAACATTGCCAAAACCCAGATTAAAATCCCAAACCGGTCCGGCCTTCAACAAAGGATCAACACTATCTATATCTTTATACAAAAAAGTACTCAACCGATAGGCGTCTACATTTTTGCACATTTCATTTAAAAGAATAAAGTCAATAAAAGAGGCTGGATCGATATAGTTTCGAAATCCATCCAGGCTATCCGTGAAAGTTTCGGCTGCCATCGAATTTTCAAAATCAGTAATAAAATTGCGGATATAATCCTGCTGATTTAGAGTCATATCTTCCGGCGAAGGATGGTGGTATTGATAATAAGTTCGTTGGAAGGCACCAGGCATTGGAGCAAATGAAGAAGACCAACCTTCCGTAACACCACCGGCAGTTTTGTCTATTTTGATAATATATCCTCCGGTCAAATTATCCCCAACATCTTCGTCGGGATTTGGTTTATTAATATTTACCCGTCCCTTGTCAATCTTTATTTTTTCCGTAAATAAATAGATTCCCCGGTAATTGCCGTTGATCATCAACTCACAAAATTGAGTACGAGGGGCATAGGGCATCACTGCTCCAGCGAGTTTATAAGCCAAAGCATTTCTGATGAGCGACTTATCACTGAAAGGACCATGAAGTACCCAATCATTTTCTTTGGGCATACCGAAGAGTTCAACGTTTCGGTTACTTCCATCTTCTTTTCTTGTTTCCAGGCCATATCCTTTTTTTGGAAAACTCTGGGAAGAGGCACCCCGAAACTCAATTCCAATAAACCCATCATAACCTAACGGAGCATCTGTAACTTGATTATGATTGCCCGGCCCATTGTCAATAATTTTCATGATCGCCATGACCTTTGGTTCGTCCTGAATTACCTGATTACCTGTTTCGATTAAAATAATGGGCAGGTTAGAATCCGTCAGATTGACTTGTGCGCCCAGCGACGAATAAAAGAAGAGGCTTATTAATAAAACACGAACTATGTTTTCCATGCCAGCCTATTTTTGATTAAAATCAATATCATACGTTTGAAATACTTCCCCGTTTTCCCCCAGAATTTCCAGATTGACTTGCGGTTTATTTTTAGTCCAGTCTATTTCAAAAAATCCGAAATTCAACTTATTGACTAATGCACCGATTCGAAGATTGTTCGCTTCGGAAGCATTTTCATAAACGTGTGTCAATCCACTAGTGGTCAATTCTACCAACGGATAATCCAGTCCCGCAAGTTCAATTTTAGATAATTCACCAATATGCCGATCGCCACTCATTAAGATAGCCCCAGGTATTTGGTACTGCATAAGGAGTTTAAACAGTTTTTCTCTTTCCTGAGGAAAAGTATTCCATTTTTCGTAATTATGCTGTGTTGGTAGTATCTGAATTCCGGAACCAATGAGGTGGACTTGGGCATCGCTATTTTTCAATTCCTGTTCTAACCATTGCCATTGTACTTCGCCTAGAATAGTTCCCGTTGGATTGGGAATATATTGTGGATTTTGTCCGCGACGACGTTCTACCGGATCTCGAAAATATCGGGCGTCCAGCAGAATCACTTTCACCTTTTTATTAGCTTCACCAAAGGTATAAGATTGATAAGCCCCCTCCCGCTGCCAGACTGGATTAGATTTGGGTACGTCCAGAAAATCTAACAATACGTCTCTGCTTTCCGAACGTTTGGGATATTCCTTACCACCATCATTGACTCCGTAGTCGTGATCATCCCAGATCCCGATTACAGATGTGGAGGTTAGTAATTTCTGATATTCAATATTATTTTTTTGTCGTTGATAATTGGCGGCTAATTTATTCATATCTTCCGTATCACCATATATATTATCACCCAGCCAAATCCAAAGGTCAGGATTTTCCTCAACAATTGATTGCCATAATGGCTGATTAAGATCAGACCGATTACAAGAACCAATGGCTACGCGCGTCAGGGTTTGGGATTCGTCTACGGGGACGGATGTGACAGCTTTTTTTGTAGATAGCGTGCCTATTTTAGTTTGACAACTATAACTTAAATTAAGTAAGAACAGAATACATAGGCAAAAGATAACTTTATTAAAATTCATAAAACGGTTTGGTTGAAGTTGTTTAGGCAGAAAAGTCTGCCTTTATTTGATCCAGTAAATTACTCAAATCCAACGTATTTTTTAAAGACCACTGGTTATTTTCTTTTCTATTTTCAGCTAAGTCTTCCATTACTGCAACGGCTTCCGCATGGTACCCGCGCTGCGGATAATCAAAAATAAAAGATGCCTCTTCCCCATGCTGATCCGTCACCTTAACTATTTTTGCTTCGTGCCAGCGACCAGGAATGATGATCTTACCTTTTGTACCGTAAATCTCTGCCACGGTCGGGCTATCATGTAAAATGGTAGAAGATAAAATAGCCATTTTACCAGACGAATATTCCAATAACATAGCGTTGGACTCGTCTACTCCCGTTGATCCATTATGAGCAATGGCTTTTATTCGGTTAGGCTTGCCTAATAGCACCGTGGCAAGAAATGCGGGATAAATTCCAATATCCAATAAAGCCCCTCCCGCCAGCGCAGGATCAAATAATCGACTTTTGGGATCAAATTTTGCCCGAAATCCAAAGTCCGCTTTTAGTGTCAATACCTCCCCGATTTGACCTTCCTCAATTATTTTAAGGACTTTTTGAAAAGCCGGTAAAAATCTAGTCCACAACGCTTCCATCAGGTACGTTTCTTGTTCACCTGCAACTGCCACCATTTGCTGTACTTCCGCTTGATTGATCCCCATTGGTTTTTCGCAGAGCACAGGAATTTTATTCCTCAATAAAAACAATGTATTTTCACAATGTGAATTATGGGGTGTTGCAATATAAACCACATCCAAATCAGGACAATTCACCAGGTCTTCATAACTCCCATAAGCGTAAGGAGCGTGATATTTATCCGCAAATTCTTGAGCCCGATCAATACTACGGGAAGCAACGGCGTGTAATCGAGCGTTGGGTAAAGTCAGTAAATCCTGCACAAATTTATGGGCAATCTTTCCGGGCCCCAGTACTCCCCAATTAAATATTCTTTTAGAGGTCATTTTATTTTTTTAAAAGATGTAATACCCCGGCCGTCATTGTAGCCACACCTGTTCGAATCGTCGGAGCGGGTAACGGAGCATATTTGTTAGAGTGTAAAGAAGGTAATGACGTTCCCGCCGCTTTTGCATTTTGTACCACTTCCGGATCAACACTTCCCAACCAGTATAACAAGATCGGCACTTTATCTTCGGTCCGACCAAAGCGCCCAAAATCTTCTCCCCCCATGACGGGTGAAAGTTTAAGCACTTGCTCTTTTCCAATCGCAGATTGAAAAACTGGAAAGAGGGTTTCCACCAGACTTTTATCATTAAATAAAGCAGGAGTAGATTCGTTACGAACCGTAACGATGGGTAATTCATCTTCGTGTAGTCCGGCGGATAATCCTACCCCGCGACAAGTTCTTTTTATTTTATCTAAAATAGCTGTTCGCACTTCATCTTTGTAAGAACGCAACGTTAATTCTAATTTCACCTCGTTGGGAATAACATTTCCTTTACTGCCGCCGTGAATCGAACCAACTGTAATCACTCCCGGATCAAGCGGAGATATTTCTCGGCTGATAATTGTTTGAAAATCAAGGATTAAGCGTGCGGACAAGACAATCGGGTCGATGGTCGTATGCGGATAAGCACCGTGTCCTCCATGTCCAAAAACAGTAATGTCAACCATGTCTACATTGGCCATGGCGTATTCCGCACACAGGCCAATTTGTCCGGCGGGTAGACTACTACTTACGTGTAGAGCAAGGGCATAATCCGGTTTTGGAAATTTTTCGTAAAGACCATCCGCCAGCATGGCTTTAGCTCCGCCGCTACGTTCTTCTGCGGGTTGTCCGATAAAGACTAAAGTACCACTCCATTCGTTTTTTCGGGCGGCCAGATTGCGGGCAGTACCAGCCCAGACGGTCATGTGCATATCGTGGCCACAGGCGTGCATCACGCCCACTTCCTTTCCTTCGGCATCTTTCGTTTTGACTTTACTGGCATACGGAAGACTGGTTGCTTCTACGATTGGTAAAGCATCCATATCGGCGCGTACCAAAACGGTTGGTCCTTCTCCATTTTTTAAAACACCCACTACTCCGTAGCCACCAATATTTTCGGTAACGGTAAACCCTGAAGTTCGCAACTCTTCGGCCATTCGTTTTGAGGAAGCGACCTCGTGAAAAGACAATTCGGGGTTAGCGTGTAAGTGTTTATATAAATCCTCCAGATAAGTTATATCTTTGGCCGTTGGGAAAACATCCTGACAAAATATGACTGAGGTAAAACAAGCGGTAATAATTATGAGTAGCGTATATTTTTTTATCATAATAAAAGTATAGGAAAGTTATAATAGTGCTTCATTTTTCAGCAGTTTTTTTTGTAAAAAGAGGTTCAAACGTAGACAAAGTTTGAAAGTGTTATGTATGAACATATTCACACAAAAATACAAATTAGAATTCAGAGTTTTACTATGGAAGCAATTGATTTAGTTAAGATAAATTTTAATCCACAACAGCTAAAACTACTAAACGTTTGTCTGGCTTTTTTGATGTTTGGTGTAGCGCTGGATATTAGTCGGAAGGATTTTATGTACGTCTTAAAAGCGTGGCCCACAATTGTAGTAGGACTAATTTCTCAGTTAATCCTTTTACCGATTCTTACCCTCATTTTGATATATATTTTTCATCCTCCCGTTAGTGTTGCCGTGGGTATGGTACTGGTCAGTGTTTGTCCCGGCGGGAATGTTTCAAATTTCATGGTACATCTCGCGAAAGGGAATGCAGCCCTTTCGGTTACGCTGACATCCATCGTCACACTAGGAGCCGTTTTCCTGACGCCGGTAGGATTTTATTTCTGGACCAGTTTTACTTACGGAGAACAATATCTAAATCAAGAACTCAGTGTATCCCCTACCGATATTTTAGTAACTGTATTTACCTTAATCGTAATTCCCTTATTCATTGGAATGGGGTTTAATCGTTATCTCGCGGAACTAAGTAAAAAAATACGAAAACCCGTCAAGCTCTTTTCCATTCTGATCTTTATCGCCTTCGTAATCCTGGCCATCTTTGCCAACCTGCAAAATATTATGGACCATGTTTCAAAAATTATCTTAATCGTAATTATCCACAATGGTGCTGCACTATTAATGGGTTACTTTTTTGCCCGTCTCTTCCGACGCAGTACTTATGATGCCCGAGCCATCTCCATCGAAACAGGTATTCAAAATTCTGGACTAGCACTAATTATCATTTTTAATTTTTACGATGGACTGGGAGGTATGGCACTGATTACTGCCTGCTGGGGTATCTGGCATTTGATTACTGGCGGCCTGCTATCTGCCTATTGGTCCCAAAATCCACCCCGGTCATCCCCAAAAATGTGACTTATCCATACTTTCTGCGTAAAAATAGGGAATACGAAAGATTAGAACTAATCATCATTTTTACGGCAGTGCAATACGACCACCCAATGCAAATAACTGACTATCAATTAGTTAAGCAAAAACTAAACATGAAGACTTTTTTTATTAAAAAATAACTACATTTATAAAAATAGCGTACCTTTGCAAAGCCTATCCCACGACATATCAGGTTTAATCTACTGATTTTCAGTATCTTACAAACATATTTCATAAATCAAAATCAACTAAATTTCAAAGATTATGGCTATTAACCTCCTCGAAATGCTATCCAGCCAAATGGGTGGATCACAGTATTCTCAAATTGGAAAATTCCTCGGTGCCGATGAAGGTGTCGTAAAGAGCGCAATGGGCGCAGCATTACCTTCTATATTAGGTAGTGTGATCAACAACGGTAGCTCCAGCACAGGTGCTGCGGGTTTAATTAATATGCTTAACAAAGGTAACTTTGACGGCAGCATGCTTGACAACTTAGGCGGTCTATTTGGTGGTGGTAATGCAACCTCCAGCTTAATGAACTCCGGAAGTTCTATTCTTAGCAGTCTGATGGGCAATAAATTAGGTTCCGTAGTGGACATGATTGGCTCTATGACTGGAATGAAAAAAAGCAGCTCGTCTTCTTTGATGAGTATGGCGGCACCACTTGTCATGAGTATGTTGGGTCGTTATGTAAAGAACAAGGCATTAGACGCCAGCGGACTTTCCAGCTTTTTAGGTACACAGAAAAAACACGTAGCTGCTGCTTTACCAGCAGGTATGGGCAATATCTTGGGTTTTGACGCAGGTAACATTGGATCTACCGTCACTAACGCTGCTAATACCGGCCGTGCAGCTGTTGCCGAAACAGCAAACGCAGGAAGCGGTATCCTTAGCAAAATTTTACCTTTAGCATTAATCGCACTTTTAGCGGGTGGTGCTTACTGGTTCTTTACTGGAAATAATCCTACCGGTGCTATATCAGATGCTACCTCTGGTATTACCGAAGGTGCTACCAACCTGGCTGACAAAGCGGGTGATATGGCTGGAGATGCTGCAAATGCTGTAAAAGACGGAGCTGCTGCTACTGCTGACGCTGCTGGAAACATGGCTGACAAAGCGGGTGAAATGGCAGAAGGTGCTTTAGATGCAACGACTAAAGCTGCACGGGAAGCATTGGGTAGCATTAAATTTGCAGCAGGTTCTGCTGGTGAAAAATTCAGTAACTTCCTGGCTAGCGGAGCGGAAGGTGACGAATCTTTCCGATTCAAAAATCTTAACTTTGCGGTAGGAAGTGCCGATATCAGTGGCGAAACTACGGAAGTAGATAACCTCGCTGAAGTTCTTAAAGCTTACCCAGACGTTAAAGTTCAGGTGGCAGGTTACACCGATAATACTGGTAACGCAGAAAAGAATGTAACTTTATCTGAAGCACGTGCTGCCAGCGTAATGAATCATTTAGTAGCTAAAGGTATTGATGCTACTCGTATCACGGCAAAAGGTTTCGGTGCGGCAAATCCTGCAGCTAGCAATGATACGGCTGAAGGTCGTGCAGAAAATCGAAGAATCGAAATCAGTGTAGTGAAATAATTTCCTACGGACTGGATAAGTTCTTAAGTACTTGGACAAAATTATATGTAAGTATATGACAAGGAGATTTTTGAGCTAGTCAATGCGCAAAAACCGGAGTTATGCCGTAGCATAATGAGGATTTTTGTAAAGCAGAATAGCTAAAAAAGATCCAGTCATAACTTATAGTTTAATTTGTTCACGTACTTATATAAAATTAAGAAGAGGTAATCGTTGTGAAACGGTTACCTCTTCTTTATGGAATATCCCCGATTATTCAACGGCCTGACAGAATGGGAAAGCTGATCGTTATAGCCATTAACCTTTTTCTATTAACCAGCTAAATCCAATTGAAACATAATTCATTTTATTATTAAGACCAGTGCCAAACGAAAAATCAAATTGCATATTCTCATTTGCCAAATAAGTTACCCCTGCATCAAAATTTGAAATATAATCCTCAAATTCAACAATTTCTCCAAAGGGCTCAATATAGATTCCAACCTTATCATTTATTCCAAATCCTACTGCTAACGAATAAGTGAAGTCTCCTTTTCCTTGCCCAAAATTGTCATAACCTAAATTATAACCGATTGCTATATTTTCAAATAATTCATGAGAAATCGAAAGTTTATTGATGGTTCCAAACTTATCGTTACTCAATTCGGCAGAACCAGTTGGTACTATTAAATGAGAAAGAAAGGCAATTTCAGTACTACTCTTAGCATTTTTGAAAATTTGGATTTTTGTTCCTATTTCCAAGTCGCTTATACCATCAACATTTAAATTATCATTTTTGCGGATTTCGTATTGACTTAAAAGCCTAATTTCTATACTTTTAGAAATCCCAAATCTAAACAAATTAGTAGGTGCTAGTATTTGACGATTCGAAGTTTGAGCTTCTCCTTCAAAACCTATTAAAATACCAGATTCAATTTGCAAATTACCATTTCCTACAGTTGATGAACTTTCTGTTTGATCAGGTCTATCAGTAATGATTTGAGCTGTTAGGTTTTCAAGAATAAAAAAACTTAGCAATGCGATTATGAGTTTATTTTTCAACATTAAATATTTTTATGTTTTTTTTAAATGGGTTACCCCCCTTTTATACAAATAAACTTTTCTTGCGGTTGGCTCTTCTATTCTGGCTTTACCAACTCGTTCATCGCCGCATAATAAATTAAGGACCAATCGTCTCCGTCTCTGGAAAAGCGTCGTTGCATTCCGTAATTGGCTTCTGCGTGCCGGATGTTTTCAATGACCATATCTTCTCCAATTGGCTGAAAATTTCTGATAAATGATCCATCCATGGCATTAAAAGGCCGATGCATCGTCCAGTTTTCTTTTTTCCAATAAAAATTACTAAAATCCATTTGTTCTGTTTCTCTTTCGGGAATACCTTCGAGTGGAAAACGGATATGATTTAATTGAAAAACACTATCCCGATGAAAGTTCTCATAGAATTTTCTAAATCCATCGGGAAGTCCAGCCGGAGCCGGATCGCCTTGTACAATTTCCTGCTCGGTGGTAACCTCAGAGATCGTAGTAGTAGCAAGACGATTTTTTAAATAAAAAATAAAAAATACAGCGGTCAATAGAACACCCAACAAAAAAGAAAGAACGTATTTCATGATGATAGAAATTTTCAGTTTTTGAATAGAAGTTGTTAAAAGAGGCCCACAGAAGATAAGACTAAAAAGGCTTGTACGTCAAAATCTGTGAAACTGGCCGGTAAGTGGGCTTCATTCTTGAGCAACTTCAAAAAGTATGTAAGAATTTTCCAGATCACACAATGCGCATATCACCCGTATCTTCCAGCGCAGTAACCAGGATATACTCCTCTTTAATCAATTCGTATTTTACTTCAAAAAATTGTAAATATTCATCCTTACTAACATGTCCTGTACAAACACCTCCCTTTGGATCATAGCCAAAAGGATCAATAAAAATATGTTCCTTAAAATCAAGCGATTTTCGACCGTATGCTTTATAAAGTGCTTCTTTAGCACCCCAATAAACGTGTAAATGTTCCAGTCGGGTCGCATCCCGCAAGCTGCGCATTTCAGGCTCGCGCATAAATTTATGGGAAATTCGTTCAATTTTTCCAATGACCTTTTGGATATCTACCCCCACCGAACGGGGAGCGGCGAGTACGGCCACTTGATCACGGGAATGACTGATGGATATCTCGTACAGAGAATCTGACAAATAGGGTTTTCCAAACTCGTCCTTTAAACAGCTGCCTCGCATCTTACGACCAGACATCAGATGTAACAACCAGCGGCCCGCCATCCATTCCAGGCGGCGGTTTCCTTTTAAAAGTTCCAGCTGCTGATACTCCCGACGACGTAATTGCAATCGTTCTAAAAAATATGCTTCTGTTTCTTCAATATGCCAAAGACCCAATTCGCCTTCCGGCTGTATTTTTCGGTGAAAAGTTAATGCCATACTGCGAAATTAGTTTTTTTTTACGAATGAAGAAACGAATACCCTGGGTATTAACTTACTATGCATTCATTACACAGGGTGTTAAAACCTTACCAATCGCTCACAAACAACTACGGATCGATACAATTTGCTATCTTTGTTGCATGCAAATCCTCGCAAAAAAAATAGCCCAACTGACTGGTCACCGTGCTTCCGTATTTGCGGTCGAAGCAGGCCCACAGCCGCAAACTATTTTGTCGGGAGCCGGAGATGGCTGGATTGTACAATGGTCGCTGGATGATCCCGAAAACGGAAATTTAATTGCCAAGGTAGATACCAATATTTTTTCATTAAAATATATCGCTTCTACTAAAACCCTAATCGTTGGCGACATGCACGGCGGCGTTCATTGGGTAAAGCCCGGACATCCAGAATCTACGAAGGATATTGCTCACCATAAAAATGGCGTCTTCGCTATTTTCGAGTTAAACCATTTTGTTTTTACGCTCGGTGGTGGTGGAAAAATAACCCGCTGGTCAAAAACAGAAGAACGAAGTCTGGAGAGTTTACAACTTAGCTACCATAGTCTGCGCAGTATTGCCTACGCTGGTACTCGTAACGAACTTGCCATCGGTGCCAGCGATGAAAATATTTATATTCTGGATGCGGATACGCTGGAAATAAAACAGACCATTGCTAATGCGCACGGAAAATCTGTTTTTGCACTTCAGTATAGTCCGGACGAACGCCATCTTTTTAGCGGTGGGCGGGATGCGCACCTTCGAGTATGGGATGTTAAGCATGGATACACACCTGTTTTTTCAGAAGCGGCTCATTGGTTTACCATTAATGCTATTGTATTTGATCCAAGTGGACAGTTTTTTGCGACTGCCAGCCGGGATAAAACAATCCGTATTTGGAATGCGGAAGATTACAGTTTGAAAAAATCACTTGATCTGAAAAAATACGAAGGACACGTCAATTCTGTCAATGATTTATATTGGTCTCCTTATCGGAATGAACTAATTTCGGCCAGTGATGACCGAAGTTTAATCATTTGGGGAATTGACGTTAATTGAGTACTGGTTAAATAGAAGTTGTATCATTTTTAACCTCAATTTTAAAGGGTATTCTTGTTTTGCTTTTTGCTACTCGCTCCTTGCTTCTTGCTTTTCTTCTAACGCGTTCCCAGAAAAGCAAAAAGCAAGCGGCAAGCGACATCTTAAACTGATTCGAATTGAAAATAAATTTAAAAAATATTCTTTTATGATATTATCTGATACGAGTATTAAGTCTGCCATCGTCACCGGTGAAATTGTGATTGAGCCTTACGATCCATCGTGTCTCGGCACGAATTCTTATGATGTCCATCTCAGTAAATATTTAGCGATTTACGAAAATAAAATACTGGATGCAAAAAAACACAATACCATTAAGGAAATAATAATTCCGGAAGAAGGGTTCGTGATTCAGCCGGGTACGCTATATCTGGGCGTCACGGAGGAGTATACCGAAACCCATAATTCGGTTCCTTTTCTGGAAGGTAAATCCAGTGTTGGTCGTTTAGGAATTGATATTCACGCGACGGCGGGAAAAGGAGATGTTGGGTTTTGTAATACCTGGACGTTAGAAATTTCTTGTGTTCATCCCGTTCGCGTGTACGCTGGTATGCCGATTGGACAACTGATCTATTTTTCGGTAGAAGGAGAGGTAGAAAATTATTATAATAAAAAGAAAAACGCAAAATACACCGAACGCACCCTCAAACCCGTTGAGTCCATGATGTGGAAAAATAAATTCTAACATTGATGTTGATTATATTTGCAATTAATTACTTATTAGGATTATTACCAAATAATTCAAAAACAAAGAAATGCCTTTAAGAATAATATCAGCGGGTGCGGGTAGTGGAAAAACCTATCGACTAGTAGAAGAGATGGTCAAGCTACTCGGTTCTGACGTCCGGGCCAGCGGTGTGATCGCTACTACTTTTACGACCAAAGCCGCAGCCGAATTACAGGAAAGAGTCCGTATAAAATTACTCGAAGAAGGATTGGTGGACGAAGCCAACGCCCTGACCAATGCCTTGATTGGAACGGTGCACGGACTCGGCGTCAAACTCCTTAAACGTTTTGCCTTTCTGGCGGGTGTTTCTCCGCAGGTAGATATTATCGCCGATGAAGATCAACAAATATTCTTTAATCGTTCTCTGGCTACCGTTTTGCGGCTCGATCGAATCCGGGAAATGGAAAAATACAGTGTCCGCCTGGGCTTAAGTAAAAATGATTACTACGACTGGCGACAGGAAATTAAAAGACTGACGGATACTGCCCGCGCCAATGATTTTTCGACGGAAGTTCTCCTCAAAAGCCGGGACAATTCCATTAAAACCCTTACTGCTTTTTTAGGGAATGTTGCTGCCGTTTCCGGTGAAACACTTTCCCAAAATTTTGCCAACGAAATCCGCGATACCATTAACCGCCTGGAAGCAAATGAAGATGTGACTAAAAAAACGGAGAAGGTTGTAGACGTCCTAAAAGGGATGCTCAGAAAAATTGATCTGGGCGATTCCCTCAACTGGCACGAATGGGTAAAAATCAGCAAACTGTCTGTTGGAGCAAAAAGTCGCGACGATATGGCAGACCTCATTGATCTGGCCCGTAACCATGATACCCATCCGGAATTCCACGCTGATATAAAAAACTATCTCACCACTATTTTTGATATTGCTATTGAAGCGATTCAAGAATACGAAACTTACAAAAAACAGCGGGGTCTGATCGACTATATTGATATGGAAATTCAAGTCAATCGATTACTAGACCAGGAGACCGTACGCGAAATTCTAGCCTCCGAACTGGACCTGCTCATGGTGGACGAATTTCAGGATACCAGTCCTATCCAATTAGAAATATTTTTAAAACTTTCTAAAATTGCAAAATATTCTGTTTGGGTAGGAGACCCAAAACAATCAATTTACGGATTCCGTGGCGCAGAACCACGGCTGATGATGGAAATTATCAAACAAAATGGGGGCGTCAAAAAAGAAGATATTCAAGAATATAGCTGGCGTTCCCGCGAAGATATCGTGCACCTGACCAATGCTATTTTTAGCAAAGCTTTTAAAGATTTACCCAAAGAACAAATTCCATTAAAACCCAAACGTACCAAAGCTGATAATCCGGAGGATCCAAACTTTAAAGGAGAACCACTCGAAATGCAGGATGCGTTGATCAACTGGCATTTTGAATTTGACGGAGAAGGACGTGAACCGGGAAAGGATTGGACCAATGGCGCACTGGCCGCCAGCGTTCAAAAAATGATGGTACGGGAGGTGCCCGTAATTGATCGCTATTCCGGAAAAATGCGAAAAGTACGACCGGGAGATATTGCCATTTTATGTCGGACCAATAAGGAATGTCTGAACGTAGCCGAAGCACTTCATCAAGCGGGATTGAAAGCGGCGATCGCCCGAACCGGCTTACTGGATACCGCGGAAGCCAAATTAATTCTGGCCTGTTTAAAATTTATGCTCCACCGCTCCGACTCGCTCTCAATCGCTGAAATATTATTGTTGGGAGCCAATAAAAAAATTGAAAAAATAATTAAAGACCGATTGGAATGGTTAGAGCTGGACGACGAAAAACGTCGTTACCATCACTGGAGCAGCGATCAGCCATTGATCAAAAAATTAAATAATTTACGAGCCAAAGCTTCCGAATTATCCAGTACAGAAATGCTCAACCTATTATTGGAAGTACTGGATCTCCGTAGGATCATGGCACATTGGGGAAATATCCCACAGCGGATGGACAACGTGGATATGCTCCGCAAATTTGCACTACAATACGAGGATAATTGTAATCGACTACACGCAGCGGCTTCCCTCGGTGGCTTTTTATTGTATCTCAACGAAATGGCGGTTGGCGAAAAAGATGCACGTGGCTCAGGGGAAGGAACCGATGCGGTCAACTTGCTTACCTATCATCGTAGCAAAGGACTCGAATGGCCCGTAGTGATCTGCCATAATCTGGAGAATGGTTTTCGGGATAACTTGTGGGGAATGAATATTGTGGCCGAATCTGACCAGGTAGATCTTAATAATATTTTAGCCAATCGTTGGTTGCGATACTGGATCAATCCATACGGTCTGCAACTCAGAGGTACGGGTCTTGCCGAACGGATCGAAGCGAGTCCGGAACAGGAAGCTAGTCGTTACCAGGGATTGCAGGAAGAGGCACGACTACTCTATGTAGGCATTACCCGTGCCCGTGATTATCTGATTTTCCCGAGTCGCAACAGACCACCAACCAAGTGGCTGAACCGTTGCTGCCACGACGGCGACGAAGATCGCCCAACGCTGGATCAAAGTTCGAGTGAATCTATCTGGACCTGGAATGATCAACCTATTATTATTCATCCGGAAATAACCCGCTTTGGGCGGGACTTTCCGCAAGCGGAACCGGAGGAAGGATTACTAACTTATTTTGAAAAACGACCGGCGGTAAAATCATATCTTCCCTATCTGATTGACGCGGGTAATTATTATAAAAGGGGATCGCTCAAAGTAAACCCTGGTACGTTCAAAGGATACAGTAGTGGACCCGTCGTGGCTGATATTCAAAATCTCCGTCCGCTGGCACAGCTGATAACGGACTTTTTCCTGGCCGATGATCCGGCACGCAAGCCAGACCAAAGGTTGGCAATGGCCGAAGAATTGATCGCACGCTACGAAGCGGAAGATTTTACCAATGGTATTGAAATTTGTCAATGGTCTAAACAATTTTATCAGGAGTTAAACCAACATGGATCAGGCAAAATCTATCGTTCCTATCCCTTAGAATTAAAAATTGGTAACCAAGTTTTTACGACGACCATCGACTGGTTGGTAGTAACCAAAGACCATTGTATTATCATTAAAAATTCTAAATTTGCCGGATTAAAGGATCGTTATTCCAAACATGCTAAAGATAAAGCAGGTTGGTTTGCGCTCTGCGAAAGAGGAATTCGCAATGTTTTCGCTACCCCGAAAATAACTAAATTAGTACATTTTGCGTTGGGAGGTGGCTTGCTAACACTAAAAGTAACCGAGAAAAGCCCGCAAAAGCTTTTATAATTCTAGTAAAACCTTTAAATTAGGCTGTAAGTACCAATAAATTGGGCTAAGTATTTCCATAAACTAAAAAAACTAATAATCAGTTTTTTCAAAAGAACTTGATAAGCTTAGTTTTATAAATTAAAAAAATGAAAGATTTTATCATCATATTATTACTCCTCGGACTTTTATGGGGTGGTTACAAAGGAATGACTTATTTAAGTAGTCTTGCTCAACCGGAAGGGATCGAGTCAGAAATACCCGAAAAACCACTCGCCGACAATTCAGAAAAAAGACTGAATCAGTCTGCTATCAAAGAATTGAAAAAAGTAACCCCGGAGATTAAGAAAAAGAAAGCACCGATGGTCGAAAAATCAGAAGTTATTACCCCCACAGAGAAAACCAATGGACAAAAAGCGATGGAAGCGGTACGGGGTACCCGTCTCGATATCGAAGGTAAGCCGCGCAGTAAAGAGGACTTTTATAAAGAAGCTGATCAGGAAGAAACACGACCTTACGAAAGAAAAGAAGAGACTTCCACAAAGCAGTCTGCTTCGACTACTGAAACGGATATAAAAGAACAAAAGGTGGCTTTGGTAGAGAAGGGAAAAGCACTTGCCGGAGAATTTGAAGACAAAGGAGGTAATTCTAAAAAGAAAAAAAACACTACCAAAACTGCTTTTAATATTGAAACTGGCGAAAGTGAAGATGCTACACCACCCGCTCGTCCACAGGAATATAATCAACCTGACAAAAACTTCATTCCATCTAAATATATTTTAGTTGCGGGTTCATATGCTAGTTCAGACAATGCGGTCAAAGAAGTATTGCGCTTAAAAAAACTAGGATACCAAAAAGCCAGTATTGTTTTGTCCGAAAAAAACCTGAATTTGATTTCTCTGGGGGGTTATTCTGACAAAGCAACCGCCAATGCCCGCGCGGCACAGATAAAAAAAGCAGGAATCGACCTTTACGTAAAGGGAATGCGGTAAAATACGGAAAGCGTAAAAAATAGTGGCTTCGTTGCCATTCTGACGAATAAACCCTAATTTTGGAGGGCTATGATGACTATTTGGGCTTAAAGCTTCTAAACTATGAGCCCGAAAGTCAATTATTATTAAAAAAGTTGTTATTCGTTGGGTAGTAGAATTACCATCAAAATAATAGTATCTACCCTCCAGGATATATCAACTGCAAAAAACAAACACTATGAGCGGTCTTTTAAAATGGATTGGGATGATCATCCTGGTCATTTGTATCGGTATCTGGATAATCACCGTTGCAAAATCCTGCAAGCAAATCAGCGATCCTCTTCTCGAAAATACTATTCCTGACGACCTCGGCTCGTCCGTTGGAGAGGGACTAAGCGATGCAAAAGCAAATCTGGACGACCTTTACGATAAAGGCGCAGAAGAAATGAGTGAACTAAAAAAGGAAGCAATCGAAGCAAAGGACAAAATTGCGATGAAAGCAGATGATATGTCAAGCAAGATTTTTGAAGAAGACCCCGAAGATGTGGACGAAGAAAGCGAAGCGGAATCCGCAAGAAAAGCTATTGCTGCGCGTAATAGTCAACTTACTGAAAAGGGTAATGGGAATAGTGATAATGGCTCATCTAGTCGTGGAAGCAGCGCTGGAAGTAGCAGTAACAACGGAAAATATTTTGTCGTGACGGGTTCTTTCCTTTTGGAAGCCAACGCAAAAGAAATGGTAAAGCAACTCAAAAAAGCGGGTTACCCAAATGCGGAAGTCGCGGTATTTGACCTTTCACAATATTATACGGTCTTTGCCAGACGCTATAACACCCTCAATTCTGCTAATGATTTGGCGGAGACGATTAGTGGTAAGTTAGGGATTGAGACTTACGTGCACGAAAAAAGAGCACCGTACAAAAGTCGCTAAAAGATCATCGTACTTTAGGAGTTTGTTCAAAAAATCCTAAGATAACTACGAGTAAAAAAATCCCATCTGAAGGTTTTCAGATGGGATTTTTTATTGAATTCAATTAGAATGGTTTGAAAAATATCCTTTACTCATAGGTCCTTCTTCCCAAAAAACCAATCACGTTTCTATTCATAATATAATAATGATTGTCGTGCTTCGCAAAAGGAATTTTATGACGGGTAGCCGTCCCAACATTTTGCTGTATCAACATTAAGTAATCCTCCCCAACTTCCGTGATGATCGCCACGTGTCCATAATCATCTCCGTCGTAAACCACAATATCGTCCGCTGCTGGCTTAAAGACACCGCCGTTAATAAATTGGTAAAGGTTACGCCGTTTATTAAAGTCGCCATCTCTTAATTCCCGGTTAAAGAAGTCCTTGGCGTGGCCGTAAGTATCCGGCATCTCGTGCTTTAAGCGATTATAATAATATCTTTTTACAAATTCTACGCACTGCCATTTCATACCATAGTTATATCCTCCCGGACTAACATGACGTCCTTGAGACTGATAAGGTGATCCATTATAGTAAACTGGAATACCCCGATATTCGTCAATCATTTCACCGATAGTGAGATTTTTTTCGCTCCGTTTTGCGGGTAGTGGTTTGTTTGTCTCTGGTAATACAATGTTCACTGGGACGGTCATTGGCTCTGATTTTTTTTCCGATCCACAACTCCCTGCTACAATGAGTAATAGGGCCAACACCATCATTTGCACTATTCCTGTCCTATCTATCTTTATCATTTATCTGTTTTCTTTTTTAAGGAATATCCCTTTAGTCTAACCATCAGATTAGACCAAATCAATATTCGTTCCATCTGTTTTGGGTAATTCTTTCGATTTGATACAAAAGTAAGATTTAATTTATAACTCTCTTACCCAAATATTACGATAACTGACCAAGTTACTATGATCTTGCAATTTGATGGGAGCTTTACCGTGCGCCTCGTTTTTAGGCATACCAATGTACTCGGTGGTCCCCATTATTTCCGCATGATTTTGAATAACCACTCCATTATGAATAACGGTCACGTAGGCAGACGATGTTTTTATACCGTCTTTATTAAAGCGTGGCGCCCGAAAAACAATGTCATATACTTGCCATTCTCCCGGTGCGAGCGCAGCATTTACCAGAGGCATATGCTGCTTATAAACCGCACCAGCCTGCCCATTGGAATAGGTGCGATTTTCGTAACTATCCAGAATTTGTACTTCGTAGCGAGACTGTAAAAATACGCCACTATTGCCTCTACCCTGCCCTTCGCTTTCCACTACTTTCGGAGATCGCCATTCAAGATGCAACTGCATATCACCAAAATATTGTCGGGTCTGAATATCTCCCGTTCCGGGTTTTACTGTCATCGCACCGTCTGCTAGCGTCCAGTTGACCGGATTACCTGATAAATCTGTAAATGCCTTAAGGTCTTTACCATCAAAAATCACAATAGCATCCGAAGGTGCCGTATTCATTTTTCCAGGCGTAACGACCCTCGGTTCTGGCTCCCAGACCTCCGTATCTTTGGGGTCTGTGGTCTGAGCAGTAAGGGATTGCACCAGTATTAAAACAACGAATAGGGAAGCTATATTTCTCATAAAAATGTATTTCTTAGAAGTTTTACTGAAAATTTATATAAAAAAATCCCACATTCTGGCAAAATAATTACGACTAAATCATTGATAATTAATATTTGCCAACAGACAGCTCTCACAAATTTAGTAAAATTTTTAAATGAGTCTTACCTACGATCTATTTCCCAAAAATACTGCATCAGTGCCGTAAGGGTATGCGGATGTTGAATGGTGCGATCTAGAATTAGTTTTCTGACTTCTGCCTGAGGGAGACAAACTACTTCAATTTGTTCGGCAGGATCCAACTGGAGTGTTTGTTTTACAAGTACGGTCTCCGTAGCGATGTATTGGTGAAGTAAACTATCCATAAAAACAGGATTAGATTGAATCGGGCCTAAATAACGCCATTGACTGGAAGCATAACCGGTCTCTTCGAGCAATTCCCGGGCGCAAGCAGCAGAAATATCTTCTCCTTTATCCACCATTCCTCCCGGAATCTCTAAAGTCTCCCGGCCTATTCCAAACCTATATTGGCGAACCAGAATAATCTCCTGATTAGGGGTGATGGCTACGACATTGGCAGAGTCCGGCGCTTCCAGAACTGTTGCCTTCAAGACGTGTTGGTTGCGGTTATTTTTTTGGTAATCAAACCGGATTTTAAATATTCCCAAATCGGGACCGGCTTCAGATTTTAAAAGTTGATAAGAAGACATAGGCTAGTGGTATTCTTTAAAAAAAATTCAACCTGACTTCCTGCGTTTGCAGGCAGGTAACAATTTCAACGAAAATTCCAATGAAGAAATCTGTAAAATGAAATTCTTATTTGATACGCTGTACTGAATTTGATCTCATACTAATAGAAAAGGCTTCATCATTACTGACAAAGCCTTTGTACCCACGACTGGAATCGAACCAGCACGTCCTATTCGGACACTAGGCCCTCAACCTAGCGCGTCTACCAATTCCGCCACGTGGGTGGTTGGATTTGCAAAGTTAATAACATTTTTTGGATTAAAAAGGGTTCCCAATAGAAGAATTTTCTGTCACAGGAAAAAAATATTCTTTTTTGCTATTCTTCTTGAATAATCTATTAGCTTCCTTTCCCTCAAGCAATGATACCTTTTAATAAGAAAATCACCGATGACTTTATTTTGAGCTTAATTTTAATCGGTTAACTTCCTAAAATAGGTTGTCACCTAAAAAATTAATTTACTTGAATATAATTAAATTACAATGTATAATTGTCTTTTAATTTAGCCTTTAGCTATCCCCATCTTTTAAAAACCCAGTAATACTTTCTACTACTGGTCCTTATGATAAATTGACTTTTACCCTGTTCTGGCAGTGTTTAGGTTAAAATCATAGATATTTATCCATGAGCTAAAATGAATTGCAATGTCTTTATTTTTACTTTTCTTGATTACCCTAACTAGTGTCTGCTTTTCTACCATATTCTTGATGGAACAGTCAGATAAAACAACAACCTCTGTATCTAAAATAAATAGATCAAATGATTCATTAGATGTACCTTTACCTGTTTCAGCACGCAGATCCGGTCTCGAAGTGTCGGATTCAGGAACGTCGGTTGGCTAAAGCATCGTTGCGCAATCGTTGCAAAAAAGGAGATGCGAAAATAAAATTTTCCAAAAACGTGTTATCGGTATCCATTACCTCATTTTTATTACCATGCCAGGCTATCTGACCTTGATTGAGCAGCGCTATGTTGTCGCCAATCCCCATTACGGAATTCATATCATGGGTATTAATGACCGTCGTGATATTATTTTCGTAGGTAATACTCTGTATCAACTCGTCAATTAGCAAAGCGGTTTTGGGGTCAAGTCCCGAGTTCGGTTCATCACAAAATAAGTATTTAGGTTCCAGAACAATGGCCCTGGCAATTCCAACTCTTTTTTGCATACCACCACTGGTCTCACTTGGATAACGATCGTTGACACCAATCATTTCAACCCGATCGAGACAATAATTAACCCGATCCAGTTTTTCTTTTTTAGTTTTATTTGTAAACATATCCAGAGGGAATCGGATATTTTCTTCTACCGTCATAGAATCAAACAAAGCGGACCCTTGAAAAAGCATTCCTACCTCCATTCTGATCGCCCGTTTCGACTTTTTGTCCATGGCGGTAAAATCTCGATCTCCGTACATAATTCTCCCTTCCGTCGGTTCCAGGAGTCCTACCAAAAGTTTCAGCAGTACTGTTTTTCCTGCTCCACTCTTTCCAATAATAAGATTGTTTTTACCTGCGTAAAAACTAGTAGTAATACCTTTCAGTACATTAGTCTCTCCGAAAGACTTGAACACATTTTCAGCAATGATCATAATTTTCTATTGCGTTAATAACATAGCAATCATATAATCTGACAGCAGAATCATGATGTTACTATAAACCACCGCCTGAGTACTGGCAGCCCCAAGTTCGATACTCCCACCTTTTACATAGTATCCCTGATAGGCGGCGACACTGGTCAGGATAAAAGCAAAAACCACCGCTTTAACAAACATCATAAAAACGTTATAAGGTACAAAGAAGGATTGTAGCCCCAAAATGTAATCCCCCTGCGTAATCATTCCACCCGCTACACTGGCGATCAGACCACCGGTAATACTCATAAACGCAGCCACACAAACCAGCATCGGAATGACCACTATCGCAGCGAGAATTTTAGGAGTAATCAGGTAAGCTGCGGTGTTAACACCCATAATTTCCATGGCGTCAATATGCTCTTTTTGCCGCATTCCTCCGATTTCAGCGGCGATATTTGACCCTACTTTGCCGGCTAAAACCAGACAAGTGATCATCGGTGCCATTTCAATAATCGTGGTATCTCGCACAATATAACCGATATAATAAGGCGGAATAAAACTATCCTGCAACTGATAGGAGAATTGTACCGCGGTCACCGCTCCAATAAATACAGAGATCAGGCAAACAATAATTAGTGAACCGATGCCAATATCATTCATCTGTCTCATCATTTCCTTCCAGTACATGGCGGGCTTCTCGGGTCGGGCGATCGCCTGTTTTAGTAACAGCAAATATTGACCAATATGAAAAAACAAGCTTTTGAACATAGATTTTTATTCCTGAGGAATGTTGAAATTGGGCCGCAAAAATAAAGAAATAACTTTGTTTAGTGTGATTTATATTTTCTTTATTTGTTTGATTGCATTGTTTTAACGCACTTAAGCCGTATTTGGTTAAGAGTTCGTTCTTTTTTTTTATTATTGTTAAAAAAAACTATGAATATCATTATTACGGGAGGAACCAAGGGAATTGGTCGCGCCATCGCTGAAAAATTTGCCCACCAGGGCTTTAATCTGGCACTTTGTGCTCGAAATGCAACCGATCTTAAGGAATGTAAAAAAGAATTAGCGAAAATCTATCCCAAGATTCAAATTCTTACCAAAAAAACAGATATGAGCAAACCTAAACAGGTGAGTGCTTTTGCAACTTTTGTTAAAAAACACTGGAAGCAAATAGATATTCTGGTCAATAATGCGGGCGTCTTTCTGCCTGGTGAAATTTTAAAAGAAAAAGAAGGAACGCTCGAAAGTCAGATCAACACCAACCTTTACTCTGCGTATCATCTAAGCCGCGCCATTGCGCCCGTCATGGTACGTCGCAAATCAGGTTATATTTTCAATATGTGTTCTATTGCCAGTAAGATCGCCTATCCTAATGGCGGCTCTTACAGTATTTCTAAATTTGCGCTCTATGGTTTTTCTAAAGTCTTGCGGGAAGAACTAAAAGATAAGGGTGTTCGGGTCAGCGCCATTTTACCGGGTGCTACCTGGTCAGCTTCCTGGGCCGGAGTAGACTTGCCGAAAAAAAGACTCATGCAGGCCAATGACGTAGCCGAAGCAATCTGGGGTGCCTGGCAGATGAGTAAATCCGCTGTAATGGAAGAGATTATTTTAAGGCCACAATTGGGAGATTTGTAGAGCAGTCGCTTAAAAAACAGTAGCATCCCTACCGACCTGAAAGGCAGGTTTAAATGTATAATAGTGATTTTTTGCTTTTTGCTTCTTACTTTTTGCTCTCTCCAATTGTATCTGAGGGAAGCAAGTAGCAAAATGCTAGAAGCATATTATATTTTACACTTACTTTCCGAAACTTGTCACACTGCCAGACGAAATCCTAATTCCCATAAAATAAAAAACAGCGGAAGTGACCAAAGTCATTTCCGCTGTTTTATATATTCTATTTAATTTAAAATTTTAATCGTCCTTGCTCGCAAGGATCGATTTATCTTCCGCTCTAAAAACGTATGCTCCACCCTTTCGATCGGATTGGTAAGCACCAATAAAGATATCTTCTCCTGACATGGCCACACTACTTCCGAATAAATCCCGTGGTGAACCATCCATGGCATTCATTTTATTAGCCAGTCCCCATTGATTCTCGCCCTCTTTATCTTTCCTGAAAAGATAGGTCGCGCCCATTCCCATTTCGTGTCCCTCACTACCTACTAGTAAGTAATTTCCACTCATTGCAATTGTTTTACCAAAACGATCATCGCTATCTGCATCTATCGGTTGAATTTTTTTTACTTCACCCCAGTTGTTCGCCCCACCAAGATTTTTTTCAAAAATATAAACGGCGCCCATAAATCCTTCTGCCCCATCGGCTCCTACCGCCAGATAGTCACCAGAGAGGGCAAGACTACAACCGAATCGATCTTTTGCTTTTCCATCAGAAGAAAATATTTTCAACGTCTGATTCCAGCCTGATTCTTTTTTCTCAAAAATAATGATAGATCCAGCTTTATTATCTCGATTAGCACCCACAATCAGGGTATTCTGGTTTAAGACAACACTGCTGCCAAACCGGTCATTTGCAGCACCTTCCTGATCATGAATCTTGGTTTCAAATTTCCATTGGTCCTCATTTAGCTCATAAGTGTAAACCGCTCCGGCTGATCGACCTTTATCATCTTCTCCGTAAGCACCGACCGCCATCCGTCCGTTATTCACAGTGATGCTGGTGCCAAAATAATCTCCGGAAGATTTATCAGGTGCGGTAATTTTTTGAATCTCCGTCCAAACATCTTCCCCTTCTGCCTCTCGTTTAAATATATATATTGCTCCGGCAAAATCATCATTGCCTTGTGCGGCAACAAAAGCATAATCTCCTTCTATCGCAACCTTCCCCCCAAAATTATTAAATGCTTCTCCATCTGAAGCCAGCAGTCTTTCTTTTAAGATCCAATGATCCGTTTTTTCATCCGCACGAAAATAAATATATGCCGCTCCGGCTTCCGGGCCTCGCTCATCATCCGTCCATGCACCAATGATGCTATAATTTCCAGAAACGGCCACAGATTTCCCAAAGTTATCTTGATAATTAGTGTTAGCGGTCATTATTTTAGTCCCTTCTTCTGCTTCTTGAGCAGAGAGACCGGTGGAATTAGACAACGAAAAAATACTTAAAAATAAGACTAGGGAAAGCGGCTTAGCGCGTGGTAGAAATGTCAGCATTCTAATGGTTATTTTTATGGTTATAAAAAGCAGGAGACTTAATCGAGGGGAATAAACAGAGGGGAGATTTCTATTCTTTCAGAAACAACTTTTGTGCCATTAACCTTATATTATGCTTTATTTTATGCGTCAACTTGATGAAAATCGTGACTAATAACCGGCCTTAAAAAGTAAAAAGAGCGGCTCCACATTCGTGAAACCGCTCTCTAAAATACTCCTCAATTTAATTTAAATTTTTAGAAGCTAATAGATGTACTTTTCTGTGTTGTTCCTCCTTTGGTCTTTAACTTCAGTAAAGCAGTGTGCGTTCCTCTGCCAATGGTATGAATGATTTCCAAACGTCCGGTAGTCGCGTTGAAATCATAATTATCGATCCGACTGCCATTGATGGTCAGTGTGATTTCGGATTTTGATTTTACGTTTTTCAGCAATCCTACGATCCTTGTTTTCGCCGTATTTGGATTAAACGGATCCGCAGAGGGCTGGCTCATCGTCAATGCGTCAATAACCGGCTTGGCTAATTTTATCGTTCCAACTTGACCGGGCGCATCAGCTATCTCAACGGGCTTGTTTACTGACATTTTGATGGTCACCTGATCACTCGCCGTTCCTGAGTCGTTGCGAGCAGTCGCAACAAATTTATTGTTGCCTTTTGCTAATCTTACCGAAGCGGTAATGGTCTTTCGCCGGCGATCGAATTTAAAGGATACAGATTTACCATTGACCTTTAATTCCATCTTACTCTTTTCGGTTACATTTTCCACTTTGACCGTTACCCTATAACTGCTTTCCTTAGTAGTTATGTTTTTAGAAGGTATTGTAAAGCTTACTTTAGGCTTCATAATCTTAATCTCCGGCATGATATAATCCACCGCTACGGATGCTTCATCCTGACCTCCTTCGTTACTAGCTTTAAGAACGATCTGATTCTTACCCTTTGCTAAGGTTAAATCTGCAGTTACCCGACCATTTGAGTAACCAAATGCGTATACTCTTTTTCTATTTAGGTATAATTCCACCTGATCTTTACGATCCACATTAGTCACCGTGCCTGAAAATGCCGTTTTCGCCTGATCTACCTTGCTTCGATTCCGTGGCTTGGAAATTCTCACATCAGGAGATGATACCACTACGTAGTGTTCAACGTCTACCCGATCCTGGTCGTTTCCATCCTGGTTGCGAACAGAGATTTCGATGCGATTATCTCCTTTTGCCAGGGTAACTAAACTGCTTATTTTTCCGGTACGGCTATTAAAATTAAAGTCATATTGCTTACGTCCATTGACGATAAAATCAATTGCAGATTTACTGCTGATATTCTCAGTGGTCGCTTTCACTTCTATCCGCTCCTTTTCTGTACGAGTACGTTGTCTGGGTGTAGTAATATTCACCCTTGGCGTTTCGATCTGTCTCTCTACTTCGTAATAGATGATAGTACGATCTGAGCTAGTTCCAGCTGCATTGGCCGCTACTACTTCTATTTCATTGCGCCCCTCTTTCAAGTCTGCATTTCCCGTAAAACGATCTCCTCGATAATCAAATCCACTGATACTTCTTCCATTTACTTTAAAAAGGATATTACAGTTATTGTCAAGTGGACCAACGGTTGCCTCGATTCTTTCCCGGCTATTCTTGGTTGTGTAAGGATCACGGTACGGCTTGGTTATTTCTACCAAAGGTTTAATCAATTTGACCATCTCTTCTAGTTCAATACTAGCCTGATCAGATCGTGTTCCTCGCTGATTACGTGCTTCAATTTTAATACGATTCTTACCTTCGTTCAAATAAATATCAGATTCAAAACGAGTACCTCGTAAAGAGAAATTATCTTGTCGCCGACCATTTATCGTAAAATAAACATCGTTTTTGTTATAAACATTCTCAATGGTTGCTTGAACCTGATAACGATCCTGCTCTACCGTTTCGCTATTGCGGTAAGGTCTGGTAATTTTCACTATCGGATAAGGAGTAACGGGTGTCTCCACCACGGGTACATCTTCGATGACTGGATCATTTACTCGAGGAGGATCGACTTTAGTTACTGGCTCCTCTTCTTTAAATCGATCTACATAAATAATAGTAACTGTTTCGCTGTCACTACCCGCTGCATTGAAAGCACTAACGGTAACCGTATTCTTTCCTTCCAGTAAGGAAAATTCACTTTTTAAAATATTCTCGTTATAATCAAAGGGGGTGGACTTACCATTGACCGTCAGATCAATATCCATCGCATTATTTACGTGCTTTACCGAAGCGCGGATAAACGCAGAAGATTGGTAGATCGTAGTCGATGTTCTCTGTGGGTTTATGATATCCACCTCAGGACCTTTTTGCTTATCTTTTTTAGGATCAATAATCCAACGCAAATTCAGGTTGGTATAGTGATGCCAATCGTTATCGGTCGAAAGGTTGTTCTGGTGGTCGTATCTTACTCCGTCAAAGTCATCGGTACGCGTGAAGGTGATTTTATGCCCCAACCCCAGCGAAAAGCGTGGCGTAAGTTGGTAGCCCAACTCCACCCCAGCACCAGGCATAAATCCAATATTTCCAAATTCATTACCCTGGGCATCACTTTCGTGATAACCATCCAGCATGTCGTTTAACTCCCGGCGAATAACCGAGCGGGAGGCGGTCGTATCAATTCCTAAATACCCGGAAGAATACAAATTTCCATCATTATCTTCCTGATCCGTTCTGGCCCAGTATCCACCAATTCCAACACCTCCAAAGAGGGAAAGATTAATATTTGTTCTCTCTCTTAGTTTATTAAAATGTAAGACTCCTTCCAGTCCGATTTCTCCAAAATGAGTCCGGTTATTCTGAAAAACAAATCCCGTCTGGTTATTGGCTTTTGTATAATCAAGATCTTCGGTACCATTCAAGACTGGATTACGAGTTATTCCGTAAGATCGTTCGTGATCTAAACCATAACTTTCAGCGTAAAGCAGACGTCCCCGGAGATCAAAGGAAAAAGTACTGCCAGGTCGGTAATACAGATTTTTAGCAAGGGTTAAACCGGCTCCCCATCCTTCGGTGGTAAAGGGAACATCAGAAGTTTGGTAAGCCAGTCCTCCGTTCAATCCAAAAGTCCAGTATCCAGGAGTTCGCGCGGTCGTCTCGTAGTTAGAAGTTTGTGCATTTAGCATTATGCCAGAAAGTAGCATAAAGAGCACCATTGGTAAAAATTTCATTCCATTTTTCATAGCTAAATGATTTAGTGAGTAAATATTATTTAGTTGTTACAGTTTAGACTGAAAAATGGTGGAAGGATTAAAAATGGATTCAACCCAAAAAGTGAATAAAATATATCTTTTAAGAAAACCGCTTTTTAATTATTGGGGGGAAAATGAAAAAAATCCTTGCAAATAGCTGATTTTCAATATTTTTTGTACTTTTTTATTTAGAAATTAAACTTTTAGTCAAAAAAAAACTTTAACTATGTTGGAGTGCAATACCTTATTAATTAACGAAGTTTTAACGCCCTTTAAGAAATAAAAAAAGTCATTTTACACAACACTCACCACCTATCCTTTAAAATATAGCCCATTCAAAGCCTTCAATAATAGATAAAAACAATAAGGGAATAGTTTTTACCAATTATCTATGATTTTGATGGTATGTTTATCGCAAAACCCATATATTTGTTATCAGTATTTAAACAAGGTAGGGAGTTAATTTATTTTCACCAATTGTAACGGTACTTTCAGTCTTGTTTCCTCCAGCGTATTAATCCCAACCGAATCTTTTTGACAACTCAGTTTATAATGAGGCTGAGCTATTTTTCCATGAACAAAACTTACAAAATGTTATTCAGAATTCTACTAATTTTCTGTACGTTTTTTATTTCCCTTCAACTAAGCGCACAGTTGACCCGAACCATTGATGGTTCGTCAAATAATTTACTAAACCAAGACTGGGGCTCAGCGGGTGCTGAATTAGGCACGATTACCTCTAATGGCTTTGCCGACGGAATGAATACGCCAGCGGGTGCTACCCGGCCAAACCCCAGGGTTATCAGTAATACCCTGTTTGCCCAAACGGAATTGTTAAATGATCCTCTGAATCTCAGTGATTTTGTCTGGGTTTTTGGTCAATTTCTGGATCATGATGTTACGGCAGTCAGTAATAGCGCTGTAGAAACGGCCAATATTCCAGTAAATTTTGAGGATGTACATTTTAATCCCGGAAATGCTTATGACGATATTATGATCCGGATGAACCGTTCTATGCCACGCGCAAACTCTGGTACAAGTGTTAATAATCCAAGAAAATTCACCAATGATATTACTAGCTGGATAGACGGTTCTAACGTATACGGTTCTGATCAGGAACGGGCAGACTACCTGCGCAGTTTCGTTGGTGGTAAATTAAAAGTTTCCATCGGAAACTTACTTCCTTACAACACCGATACGAACGAGGCCGACGGACAGCCCGATAGTGAAGCCCCTCATATGGAGAACGAAAATCCGTTTAATAGCCTGCTATTTGTTGCTGGTGATGTACGGGCCAATGAGCAACCTTTACTCGCTGGATTTCATACGCTTTTCGTCAGAGAACATAATCGACTTTGTGATGAGCTTGTTCTAGCTAATCCAACCTGGACGGACGAAGAACTCTACCAGCACGCCCGACGAATGGTGTCTGGTTATTTACAATCTATTACTTATAACGAATGGTTACCCACCATCGGCGTACATTTGCCTGCCTATCAGGGATACGATCATACGGTTTATCCCAATGCGACCAATGTATTTGCGGGAGCAGCTTTTCGATTAGGTCACACCTTGCTGAACAGTAATCTACAAATGATGGAAGACGACGGAACTTACCTTGGTTCTGTCACCTTAGCCGAAGCGTTTTTTAATCCTGCCATGATAACAAATGGAGGAATGGAACATTTTTTCAAAGGCATGGCACAACAGGTAGAGCAAAACATGGACGGTAAAGTGGTAGATGATGTCCGTAACTTCCTTTTTGGTCCTCCACAATTAGGACTGGGAGGATTAGACCTGGCAGCGATTAATATCAACCGTGGACGAGAAAGAGGCCTACCTGATTTTAATACTATACGCACAGATTTAGGATTGCCGGCCTATACCGAATTTAGCCAAATATGTGCTGACCAGGAAGTTGTTACCATCTTAGCCGGCCTTTACAGTAGCGTCGACGATATTGACCCTTGGGTAGGAATGCTGGTAGAAGACCATATGTCCGATGCACTATTTGGTGAAACGGTAATGGAAATAATGATTCAACAGTTTCAGGCATTGCGGGAAGGAGATCGCTTCTACTATGAAAACGATCCATTGCTTTCCGCCAGCGAAAAAAACGAGATTGCCAATACGACATTCCGGGATGTCATGATGCGAAATACGAACCTTACCTTTATGCAATCCAATGTGTTTGAGGCAATGCCTCACGATTCTATTTGTGTAACAAGTGCTAGTGCTTTGCCCATCTTTGGCGACATCCATACCTTTACGGGTACCCCGGTAGAAGGGGTTGATATTGAGCTTAGCAACACCGCAGAGTCTACGCTTGAAACTGCTACGTCTGATCAGAGTGGAATGTATGCTTTGGGTGATAATACCAGCTGTAACAGTTTCTTTGTGACGCCATCGTTCGAAGGAGATGATATTCGCGAAGGAGTCGATAGCTGGGATTTATTTTTAATGATCCGACACATCTTACGCCTCGAAGATTTTGATACAGCCTATAAAACCATCGCCGCAGATGTCAACCGGAATGGTGAAGTTAACGTAGGTGATGTAATCGAAATGCAGAGAATTTTATTATATTATGAAAATGATTTCTCCGCTAATACATCCTGGCGTTTTGTAGATGCAGGTATCAGTTTTGCCGATTCATATAATCCTTTTGTAAATGATATTCCTGATTATTCTTTTGTAAAATTATCAGAATACACCAATGAGAATGAGTTTGTGGCCTTAAAAGTGGGAGATGTCAGTGGAAATGCGGATCCTAGTAACTTACAAGTGGGTGATACGCGCACGGAAGAAGCACTTACTTTTACCGTTCAGGATCAGAAATTGCTTGCAGGTGAAACGTACACGGTAGACTTCACAACGGAAGATTTTAAAAACCTGGTAGGATATCAGTATACCTTAAATTATGATCCAGCTATTTTAGCATTTGTGGAAATAAACATGGGTGTATTAGAAAATCTAACCGATAATAACTTTGTCGTTTTAGAAGAAGAAGGTGCAATTAATACCAACTGGTTTTCTGCTAACGCGGTTACTAGTGAAGCAGCCATTGCGCCTTATTCGATTACTTTCCGGGCAAAACAAAATGGTTCTTTAAAAGACGTATTAAGTATCAACTCCCGTTACACCAAAGCGATTGCTTATCAGGTTAACGAAACAGCTATGGACGTACAACTGAATTTCCAGGTAGCTGATCAGTTGATTCCGGCTAATACCCTGGCACTGTATCAAAACCAACCTAATCCATTTATTAGTGAAACAGAAATTGGTTTTAACTTACCAGAAGCTATGCGTGCGACCCTCGAATTCTACGATATAACGGGTCGTCAACTATTTCAAACTAGCCAAAATTTTGACAAGGGTTACCACGAAATTCCTGTAAGCCGTGCCGACTTAAATGCCAGTGGTGTTATTTATTACCAATTGCATACAGAACAAGGTACACTTACTAAAAAAATGATTTTGAATTAAGAAAATGAGACAGCTATTTGCAGTTTCATAAAATGAATTAAAAAAGCCCAGGCAGATTTTCTGTTTGGGCTTTTTTAATCCATTTGTCTATCCGCCAGGATTTACCGAACTTTCCAAAAAAATAAAACCTATGCCCTACCCTAATCTACTTCGCCCACTCGATCTTGGATTTACCACCATAAAAAATCGGGTACTCATGGGATCCATGCATACAGGACTGGAAGAAGAAAAAAATGGTTTTGAAAAAATGGCGGCGTATTTTGCGGCCAGGGCACGTGGTGGTGTCGGATTGATTGTGACCGGTGGAATAGCACCTAATCGGGCAGGATGGGTCGGTCCCTTCGCCGCACGCATGGCCACCACTTCCGAAAGTAAAAAACATAAAGTTATTACTCAGGCGGTACACGAAGCCGGAGGCAAAATCTGTATGCAAATTTTACATTCAGGCCGGTATGGTTATCATCCTTTAGCCGTAGCCCCTTCGGCCATTAAATCTCCAATTTCTCCTTTTCGTCCCTGGAAACTAAGCAGTAGCAGTATCAAAAAGACGATTAAAGATTTTGGAAATACTGCCGCACTCGCACAATCCGCCGGTTATGATGGCGTAGAAATTATGGGATCAGAAGGGTATTTAATCAACCAATTTTTAGTAAAAAAAACCAACCACCGTACCGACGAATGGGGCGGCAGCTACGAAAACAGAATGCGATTTCCTATTGAAATTATCAAGGAAACAAGAAAACAAGTAGGTCCCGATTTCATTATTATTTATCGGTTATCCATGCTGGATTTAGTAGAAGATGGAAGCACCTGGGAAGAAGTCGTACAATTGGCTAAAGCAGTCGAAGCCGCCGGTGCAACGATTATTAACACCGGTATTGGCTGGCACGAAGCGCGGGTACCAACCATTGCAACCTCGGTACCCCGTGGTGGATTTAGCTGGGTCACCAAAAGGATGATGGGAGAGGTCAATATTCCATTAATCACGACCAACCGAATTAACACGCCTGAAAAAGGAGAAGAGATTTTAGCCGCCGGACACGCAGATATGATTTCAATGGCTCGACCCTTTTTAGCAGATCCTGATTTTGTCAATAAGGCGGCACAAAATAAAGCCGATGAGATCAATACTTGTATTGGTTGCAATCAGGCTTGTCTGGATCATGTTTTCAAACGAAAAACAGCAAGTTGCCTCGTGAATCCAATAGCCTGTCACGAAACAGAGTTGGTCATCACTCCAACCAGTAAGTCCAAACGAATTGCAGTAATTGGCGCCGGCCCCGCCGGACTGTCGGCCGCTACGGTTGCCGCCGGACGAGGACACGAAGTGGATTTATTCGAGGCCGCTCCACGTATTGGTGGACAATTCAATCTGGCCTGTCAAATTCCGGGTAAAGAAGAATTTTTTGAAACAATGCGATATTATAGAAAGCAGATTTCCCTGACGGGCGTTCAGCTACATTTATCAACTAAAATAACGTTGGAAGATTTAAAAGAAAAAGGATACGACGAAATAATCGTGGCTACGGGCGTCGTTCCGCGTAAGATCAACATTCCAGGGATCGATCATCCTAAAGTGCTGAGTTATGTAGAAGTTCTTGAAAAAAATAAACCAGTGGGTGATTCCGTCGCGATTATTGGAGCCGGTGGAATTGGTTTTGACGTCGCAGAATTCTTATCACAGGGCGGAGAATCTACCTCTTTGAATACCGCAGCCTTTATGAAAGAATGGGGAGTAGATATGGCGTTGAGTTCTCGGGGTGGATTAACCGCCCCAATTCCGGAAGCCTCCCCCCGTAAAATTTATTTATTACAACGAAAACACGGGAAATTAGGAGCCAATCTTGGTAAAACTACCGGCTGGATTCACCGGAGCAGTCTGAAGCACCGGGGAATCGAGATGATTGCAGGGGTCAAATACACCAAAATTGACGAGCAGGGCCTGCATTTGGAGGTAGAAGGAGCCACCAGGGTGCTGAAGGTGGACAATATTGTGGTTTGTGCCGGTCAAGTTTCGGTGCGCGATTTAGTGGATCCACTACGCAAACAAGGAGGAACGGTTCATCTGATCGGAGGAGCGGAAGAAGCGGGTGAATTAGATGCAAAACGGGCCATTGATCAAGGTACCCGGCTGGCGGCGAGGCTCTAGAAATGAAGAATATTCAATCTTCATTTCTCAATACTGATTTAAAGACCATTACTAAACCACTTCAATTTGTGATTTTAAGGGTAAATTGGTATATTTGCAATCATTTTCCAAAAAAAATTGGAATTTGAATAATATTATTAATTAACAAAAAGTTTATCACATGTTTGCAATCGTAACAATAGCTGGTCAGCAGTTTAAAGTTGAGCAAGGACAAGAAATTTTTGTCCACCAGTTAGAAGCCAGCGAAGGTGACAATGTTAGTTTTGATCAGGTTCACCTGATTGGAAGTGACTCGTCAACCAACGTGGGCACGCCGGTTATCAGTGGAGCTTCTATCGGAGCTACCGTACTTGGACGCCAAAAGGGGGACAAGGTCATCGTTTTTAAGAAAAAACGTAGAAAAGGATACCGTGTAAAGAATGGCCACCGCCAGAGTTTTACTAAAATCCGCATTGATAGTATCACTGGATAACCGCTAAATTTGTTTAGCAGTTTTTGATATTCTCATAATTAAACCTTATTTTTAATTTTGTAAAGTAAATTATCATGGCACATAAAAAAGGAGTTGGTAGTACGGATAACGGAAGAGATAGTATTAGCAAACGACTCGGTGTAAAATTATTCGGTGGCGAAAAGGCCATTGCAGGAAATATTATTGTAAGACAACGTGGTACCCGTTACCACCCCGGCCTGAATGTAGGTATGGGAAGAGATCATACTTTATTCGCTTTAGTAGACGGTGCAGTTGAATTTCAAAAACGTCGATTAAACCGAACTTTCGTGAACATTGTTCCTTCTGGTGAGGTTATAGTTAAGAAGCGTAAGGTGAAAAAGGCAAAGGCTGCTCCAGTAGCGGTTGAAGCAAAAAAAGCTGCTCCTAAAAAAGCAAAATCTGAAGCTCCAGCGGTAAAAGCAGAAGCTCCTGTGGCGCCACCAGCAGCGAAGGCTCCTGAAGCTCCAGTAAAAGAAGCGGCTCCGGCAAAGGATGACTTGAAAAAAGTTGAAGGAATTGGGCCAAAAATTGCCGAATTACTCAATAATGCTGGAATTAATACGTTTTCTCAATTAGGTGCTACGGAAGTAGATCGAATTAAAGAAATACTAGCCGAAGCGGGTAGCCGTTACGCAGCTCATAACCCTGGTACCTGGCCAAAGCAAGCTCAAATGGCAGCGGATGGTAAGTGGGATGAACTGGAAAAGTGGCAAGATGAGTTAGACGGTGGAAAAGAATAAAAATTTAGTACTTATTTTATAAGTATCAAGATAGTTTTAGTTTTCATAGCTTTATATTTTTTGTTGTTAAGTTCTATCCTCTCGGATAGAACTTTTTTTTTGTTTTAAAGTAAGCCCGTCGGAAATTATTCAATCAAACCACCCACTAAATTCTTTCAAAGCTAGTTTCCGGCACCCAGCCCTGATCGCCGTTAATAAGTCGTACATGGTACCAATCATTAATTTCTTCTAACAGACGGAGTTCTACCCCTTCGTGGAGGGTATTCAGAGTTTTCCCTTTTGGATCAGGACTGATGCGTAAATCAATCTCCTTTTCCAGTAGGATGGCCCGGCGACTGTCCACCTGTAAATCATTGGCAGCACTAGCGATAAAAGCAGTTAGTAATACTAGCGGAATTCCAATAATCCCCAGTGTAAAGCCTCGCTTACGATGGGTTCTTTCTTTACCAATCAGCCATAAAATCCAACCAGTAATAGTACCCCATAAAAGCAAAATCATCAGTATTGTCCAGGTGTTGGCTGAAAAAGTTCTCACCATATTATCCCACCATTGTCTTGGAGTAGCACCAACAGAACTGAGCTGATCTATTTGCTTGCTCCGCGCAATTTCCAGGTTATGAAGCGTATTTTCGTTCTCATCAAGGAGTAATGATTTCTCGTAGTACAGAATAGCTTTTCCAATGGTTCCTATCTGAAAGTAGCTATTCGCCAGGTTATAAAATAATTCGGCAGATTGCGTTCCCGAAGTGAGAATAACTTCGTAGTTTTTAATGGCTTTTTGAAAATCCTTTTGTTCGTAAGCGGTATTGGCGGTGATAAAACTCGATTCCACCGATTCCTGTGACTTAACTGGATGGTTTATTAAAATTAAAAAAACAAGAAATAAAAAAAATCTATTCATATCACTAATAATTAATGAGCACTACATTTCCTAAATCATATCTGGACTTTGGTCTTCGCTGACCATCCCAGCGGAAACCAGCAACTTTTAAAGCGTTGTGATCCGCCTTTCGCATCGGATAGAGATTGGAAGTTGGATTTGTATAAAAAAAGATATCGTTGATTTCATTATCACCAAAGTTAATCAACATACTACTACAAACACATTTATTTACGCCAGTATAAGCATCTTCTTCATCAATAATATAGTAGATAGATTCAGCGTTTCCGATCACCCGCATTTTTTGTAGTTCGTCGTTTTTAAAATAAGCAGTCATATTTTTTCCCCTGATTTGATTAAAATAAATCTCATCAGGAGAATTAATAATATAAGCGTTGTTATTTAAATATATCTTATCAATTTCTTCGTTTTTCATTTGCATTAAAACGGTATCAGCATAAAATTGTGAAGTATCCGACCAGATAATCGGATTTTGATAAAAACTAAAAAGTGAGTCTTTAGTTTGGTACACCAAAGAATCACAAACCGCTTGTAAATTCGATTTAAATATCCTGACATTTTTATAGCCCACCAGTGTTCTGGCACTATCTGCCTCATTCTCCATCAAAGAAATCAAAGTATCTGAACGCATAAAAAGTGTATCGTCATCTACCACTGAGATCAATAGTGGACGTCCTCCACTCGCCTTTACATAATCCGTCTCTTTATTATAATCTATCCTTTCACTCTCAATTGTAATCTGATCCACTGTATCCGTCCAGATCACGTTACCCGTCGCAATACCCAATTCGCCTACATAATTAACGGTATCGGCCACCAAAACCTGATTGCCATCCACAATGGTAGAGCGACCTTCGGTATCAAAAGTCTCTGCTTCTGAATCATAGCGAATACGGTCACCGACTATTTCTTTTTCAGCATCGCTGTATTTAGCGTTGCCTTCCAGATAGGTGAGCTGGGTATCTTCCTCGTAACGAATCGTGTTAGCGGTAGCAACCTTATCTTCTTCAATAAATCGAGCATTACCTTTTAGCGTAACTTCTTTGGTTTTTCCATCATAGATAATGACATCCGCTGTTGCCTGCTGATTTTCCTTTACGTATTCTGCATTTTGTAAAAACTCTGCGTATCCCTGATTCGTATCATAAAATCCTCTTTCACAGTAGATTCTGGAATCATCCTGCGTAATCAAAGTCGGGGCGATAAAAGTCAGCATTCCCGTCGCCGTAGAAAAGTCGACACTGTCCGTACGCATAACAAAAGCAGTATCAATGACAATGACACTATCACGAAAAAAGGCTTCGTCGGTTTCCACAAAATAGGTTCCCCGGTTACTTTCCAGGTAAGTCGTATCATTGGTCAACAGCGACCGGGTAAAATATTCCGCTTTTTTTGTTTTCAAATTATATTTTAAATGTTCGGTAAAAAGTCGTTGTCCTTTGTTGTCCAGTCGTACGTCTCCGAATAAATCAGCAATCCGATCATTTCCCTGATAATACAAGGAATCAGAAAAAATATTTAAAGAATCTCCTTGTTGAATAATTACGTTACCTCTTGCGATGACATCGTTGTCCACCATCGTAGCCGAGTCGCAATACATGTAGACTTCCCCTTGCCGTAAGATTACTTCGCCTTTTAAATACGTAATTTCCTGACCATCGGCCACTACTCCTTCCATTATATCTGAACGGTCTACGATCACTTGCTTGCGCTCCGGCACCGTATCCTGTTCGACAGGGGAAGGCGTGATGGAAAGGGGTATCTGGGCAAAGCTGGTAAAACTAGTGCCTAGTAAAAAAAGGAAAATGATAATTTTTATTCGATTCACTTAAGTATAACGTAAAAATGAGGGGATTATGGATAAATTAACAATTCTTAATCTTTTAATAGATCGTTCCACAAATTTAAGCAATGTTGAGGGAGTAAGGGGGGACAATTTCAATGGCAATAGCAATAGCAATAGCAATAGCAATAGCAATAGCAATAGCAATAGCAATAGCAATAGCAATTTAGGTTCGGGTGGTTTGAGCATTTGCTGGTTATAGAGGAACGCTTTTTCAATAGCGAACCTATCAATATCTCAGTCTGGTGTATCAAGGATTAGCTTATCTACGGCGGCCACTCCGACCGAGCTACCGATTGCGACCCCCATACCTCCCATTCGGACGGCTACTACAAGGCGGTCGTGGTGTTTTTCAATAATTGGTTTCTTTTGTGTTCCTACCCCCAGAATTCCGCTCCACCAGCGGTCAATCTTAAGGGGTTGTTCCGGTAAGATGACGGTTTCCAAAAATTCAATGAGTGCTTTTTTGATCAATTGATTCTCCCCAAATTGATCGGTCTCTTCTCCTTTAGGATCAAGATGGCGTCCACCTCCCAATAGAATTCGGTTGTCAATATTTCTAAAATAATAATAACCACTGTCACAATGAAAAGCTCCTTTAATTTTTAGTCCGGTGATTGGCTGGGTTACCAACACTAAGTTACGTGCTGGTTTGACGGCAATATCCGGTAAAATTTGTTGGGCAAATCCATTGGTCGCTACGATAACACGACTAGCCTCTATTTCCCAACCATTATCGAGTACAACCGAAACCTGATTATTTTGCGTTGACAGATCCGTAACCGTTACGCCATTTAGCACGTGAATATCCGCTTTACGGGCCAAAGAAAGAAGGGTATGCATCATTCTACCTGTATGGATCATTCCCTCCGCTTTGTTCCAGATGAGTTCTCGGGTTTGTCCCAATCCCAATCTTGAAATGGATTGAGATACTTCTTTGAATACCTGTCGCTGTCCCGTGGCGGTTTCCATCAGCTCGTTTAAGCGTGGTATTGCAGCCTGACATTTTTGAAATAAATCATCATCCCGATCGCGAAAAAGCTCATAATTCCCAGTGTCTTGATACGCCATATTTTGGTCCCCTACCAGTTTTCGCAAACGGTCCAGACCTTCCCATCTTGATTTGATCAGATCGATGACGGTTTGTTCGTCGTGGTTCTCCAAATCGGCCAGGATTTCACTAATACTCCCAAAGCAGGCAAATCCCGCGTTACGGGTACTGCCACCCGCCGCAATCGGACTGCGCTCTAGAACAAGGATATTTACTTGCGGAAAACGGCAGCGATATTCCAGCGCGGCAGTAAGGCCTACGATACCACTTCCAATGACCAGCAGGTCCGGGCGACCGATAAAACTATTTTGTTCCCAGTAACTAAGATTTGGCATTTTGTTGTTGAGCTGTTGAGTTGTTGAGTTGTTGAGTTGTTGAGTTGTTGAGTTGTTGAGTTGTTGAGTTGTTGAGTTGTAAAACAAATTTAATTTTGTGGTCTTTTTTCTATCTTTGTGATTAATCAAATATTTCTATCAAAAAATAAAATAATATGATACAAAGAATTCAGTCTATATTTTTATTACTCGCTTCGGGTTCGGCATTTTCGTTATTTGCCTTTCCTTTTGCGCAAGCACAAGCAATGAGCCAATCTACGGTTTTTGCGGATGGAATTTATAATCTACAGGATAATATCGGATTATTGGTTCTTTTCTCTTTAGCTGGATTGCTGACTTTCGTTGGTATATTTTTATTTCGAAATCGTAAAACACAATTATTGGTCAATCGTCTTGCCATTGTCGCGAATATCATTGGCCTTATTTTGACGGTAGTTTTGTTTATGAATGATAAACCCAATATGGCTGCAAATGTAACACCTGACGATGGAATCGGCGTCTATCTTCCTTTTGTCTTTTTGGTCTTTGCCTTTTTAGCCAATCATTTTATTAATAAAGATGAGAAACTGGTACAGTCAATGGATCGGCTAAGATAAATATCATCATTCAGTTTAGATAATAAAAAATCCCGAAGAAAGCGAAATGCTCTTTTCGGGATTTTAAGTATAAAGCAACTAAATAAAATTACTCGCTTTTAGGCTTAGCCGAATAATTTACTTTTAGCTGATTGGATTTGCGTAATTGCGTTTTGATATCCTGAACGATACCCATGGTTACGTCACCATCTACTTTGAGAGAAGAAGTGATACGCGCTCGCTTGTTTTCCGCAACCTTAATTTTGTGTTTTTCCAAAAATAAGGGTATATCATCTACGGTAGCAAACTTATCTCCGAGTTGAAGTCGTGGACTAGTACCATATTGTTCTTTATACTGATCAGTAGGTCGACCAATGTAAAGATAGTTTACTAGTGACTTTTCTTCGAGTTTCGTTAGCTCAGAAGCCTGGGGTGTATTAACTTTTACCATCAGAGAAGAATCTCTCAATACGGTTACTACCATAAAGAAAAATAATAACATAAAGATAATATCCGGCAACGAAGCGGTGGAAATGGCAGGAGTCGCCTTACCTCTTTTCTTACTAAATTTAGACATAAAAAATTTATTTAAAAATTAATAAAGGCGGTTTACTTTTCGTCTCCAAATGCCGTAGGTTCGGCCTCGGATAAAACGAAAGGTATTTTTCCTTTGATGGCTCTCTTCTGTTCTGTCGGCATGTTATCACTGTACTCTGTTCCGTATTTGCGTTGCGCTTCTTCATCCCAAAGTTCATTATAAGCAGCCTTTAGTTCATTATAGACTGCGAGGTACGTTTTATATTCCGTTCCCCGGTCATTTTTTAAAGAGATAATTGCCTTTGTTGGTTTTTCAGCTAGATCTTCCTGACCTCTGGGGTTCATAATAAACTCCTTAGCACGATCTTTCAGCTCTTCAATATTAGCAGGTTCATCTCTTACAAGCAATTGATTTTGTGCGTTTACCAGTACTGAGAATACGTTACGTGTTTTCAGTTTGGTAGCATCCACTTCTTCCTCAGACCAGGGTGGTAACTTTACCGTGATCCCTTTATCCTGAACGATAGTCGTTGTTACAAGGAAGAAAATCAGAAGCAAGAAGGCGATGTCCGCCATCGAACCGGCATTGATTTCATTCGTCAACCGATCCTTACTACTTTTCTTTGCCATGTTTGATTTATTTAAAGAAGTTACGAATTTCTGAAAGAACAAAAGTGACCACGGCCACACCGATCATGAACAAACAAGTCCAGATAGCTCCAGTGATAAATTTACTGGCTCCGTCGGTTACGCCAAAATCTTTAAGAATTGGATCCCAAAAAGGACCAGATTCAATAGTTGCCGTACTGTAAGCAATCCCGAAGATAACTAATAATACTGCGAAACCGATGAGCCCTTTTAACGAACCTTTCAGATCTGTTACTACCTGGAAGATTCCGAAAAGGAACATTGCCAGAAAGCAAAGAACGGTAAGAAATGCCACGGCGTAAATTCCCAGATCAAAGATTCCGGTTTCGTACTGCGCTTCCTTGGAAAGACCATTGAAGGTATCTAATCCAGAAAATACAGATCCCAGGAATGCGATGGTGATGAGTAATCCCAACCCAAAGGCAAACATTTGGCCGTTTTTTGTGAGTGTTTTATACATAATAATATTGTATTAAGGTTAGGAACGATTATTTAAATACATTGTTAGTAGCCATAATGTCTACTAATGCTACGGAAGCATCTTCCATCTTGTTAACGATACTGTCAATCTTGGAAACGATGTAATTGTAAAAAATCTGAAGAATAATCGCCACGACCAGACCGAATACCGTGGTCAAAAGTGCTACCTTGATACCACCCGCAACTACGGAAGGAGAAAGGTCACCTACTGCTTCAATCTTATCGAAGGCCTGGATCATCCCGATTACCGTACCCATAAACCCTAGCATGGGTGCAATGGCGATAAAAAGTGAAATCCATACCAGTCCTTTTTCTAAAAGTCCCATTTGAACACCACCGTAAGAGACGATTGCTTTTTCAACTGCTTCTGGACCACGAGGTGCGTTACGCAAACCTTCATATAAAATACTTGCAGTTGGGCCTTGAGTAGACTTGGCTACTTCCATGGCACCATTGATATCACCTGCCTTGAGACGATCATCAATACCGGCAACAAGTTTGTCCGTGTTAGCCGTAGCAATATTAAGGGTAATAATTCTTTCAATACAAAAAGCTAAACCGAGGATCAGACATACAAGTACAAGACTCATAAATCTCCAGTCACCCTGAATAAAGTATTGTTTAAGTAATTGAAAGCCCGTAGCAGCCTCTGCAGGCTCTTGTGCCGCTAGTTCTAGACCACCATTTAAGAGGCCAACGCCTAGTACGAATAGTAACGCTATTAATTTACGCATAATTAAAGGTTTAACGATTGTTTGATTTAAAAAATATGGTTTTTTATGTTTGTTTAATTTTTATCTGGTCCAGAAGAATACAACATCACTGCCGTTGTTTAATCTTACTTTAAATAAATGTCAGATAATCATGCGGAGAGAGAGGGATTCGAACCCTCGGTACGCTTTTGACGTACACACGCTTTCCAGGCGTGCTCCTTAAGCCACTCGGACACCTCTCCTTCTAGTTTGTATTGTTTATCAAAAAATACGCACCATTTCTTTTCCTATGTGTTTCATATCAAAAGCGATTCACAAAAATTGGAAAATAATATAACATTTCAAAATTTTTATTCACTCAAACATATAAAAACTAACTTCTATCGGTTTTTTTTATGTTTTTCGCTATTTTTCGGTTGTTTTCGCCGAAGAAACCGCAATATAGTAAACCGTGGCCTAAAGATGGTTATTTTTCTGGTTTATCAAATATTCTTTGGGCATTTTTTGTGGTTTGCGTTGCAATTTCTTTAAAAGGCAACTGTTTAACAGATGCAAGATAGTCCCCTATTTGGTGTATGTAAGCACTTTCATTTCTTTTTCCACGAAAAGGTACGGGTGGTAAATAAGGGGAATCCGTTTCTAAAACCAGCCATTCGAGCGGTATATCCTTGATGGCATCGGGCAGGGTAGATTTTTTGTAGGTAAGTACTCCTCCGATTCCCAGATGGAATCCCTGGTCGACGACTTTCCTGGCCTGGACGGCATTTCCACTAAAGCAATGAAAGATGCCACGCAATTTGGGGTGTTTCATCTCGGTTAAAATTTCAATAACAATATCTGTGCTTTCACGAGAATGAATTACGATGGGAATATCCAGATCAATCGCCCACTCAATTTGCTTTTTAAAAGCATCTGTTTGCTGTACAAAAAAAGTTTTGTCCCAGTAGAGATCAATCCCTATTTCACCTACCGCACAAAAAGGTCGCTTATCCAGCCATGATTTGACAATTTCCAGTTCTTCTGATACGTTTTCTTTTACCGAGCAAGGGTGCAATCCCATCATCGCAAAACAACGGCCCGGGTAATCAGCTTCTAATGCCAGCATTGCGGGAATGGTTGTGCTGTCTACGTTTGGCAGAAAAATTTTATGAACGCTGGCTTCGGCGGCCCGCTTCATGACTGCTTCCCGATCTTTGTCAAATTTAGGGAGATAGATATGCGCATGGGTGTCAATTAACATCTGTTTTTTTAACCAACAAAAATAGTATAATTTTAAGCGTTTGAACGATAATTTCAATATCGAATATGAAATGTTGAATAATGAATATTGATTTTGAACCCGTATGCTAAAAGGAAAACTATTGTTCTAAAAATCTGATTATTAATTGGAGGTAGGCTTTAATTTTACTCCTCATATTATTATTATTTATTACTATGGCAAAAAAGAAAAAATACTACGTAGTCTGGGAAGGAAATGAGACTGGCATATTTGATAACTGGACTGATTGTCAGTTGCAAATAAAAGGCTATCCTGGTGCTCGCTTTAAATCATTTGGTTCTCTCGAAGAAGCAGAAGTCGCTTTTGGTAGTAATGCATCTGATTTTATCCGAAAAGGCGGTAAGAAGGCATCAGGTGGCAAAACACTGCGTCCTGACCATCCGGACATCATCTGGAACAGCATCGCAGTAGATGCCGCCTGTAGTGGTAATCCAGGGATTATGGAATACCGTGGAGTAGATACTAAAACAACCTATGAGTTTTTCCGAAAAGGTCCTTATCAGAGAGGGACTAATAATATTGGTGAATTTTTAGCACTTGTGCACGCGTTGGCCTATTTAAAAAAAGAAGGAAAGGAGGATTTGGTCATTTATACAGACTCCAGAACCGCCATGGCCTGGGTGCGAAACAAAAAGGTAAAAACAACCCTGACAAAAACTGCTCAAAATGCTATTCTTTTTGAATTGATGGAAAGAGGCGTTTCCTGGTTAAAAAATAATAAATATAAGAATCCGATTTTGAAATGGGACACCAAAAACTGGGGAGAAATCCCGGCTGATTTTGGTAGAAAATAAGGATTGGTAAAGTTAAACTTACCTACTTCTCCGTCCATTTTAGTTCGCTTCGAGTACGGTCGGACTCAACTTACTCATCGTTTCACGTGAAATTTCATACGGTATTTAGGTTCTATTTTTCCCGTTTTGATCCTTTCCAGTTTTCTTTTCATTAAGCGCTTTTTCAACGGACGCAGGTATTGGGTAAATAGAACACCCTCTACATGGTCATATTCATGCTGGATTACTCTGGCGTTCATTCCTGTAAAAACTTTTTCGTGGGTTTTAAAATTTTCGTCCTGATATCGTAATTTGATTTGAGCGGGACGTTCTACATCCGCCCGGATATCCGGAATACTCAGGCAGCCTTCTTCATAATCCCAAGGCTCTCCACCCTCTTCCAGTTTTTCTGCGTTTATAAAAGCTTGTTTGATTCCTTCGTCCTCTTTCCCCTCGTCCATTATTTGTATGGTATCTACCAAAAATAACCGTAGAGACTTTCCTATCTGAGGAGCAGCTAAGCCTACTCCTTGAGCCTCGTACATCGTTTCCCACATATCCGCCAATAGTTGATCAAAATCAGGATCATCTGGCGCTATTGGTTTTGTTACTTTATTTAATACTGGGTGACCGTAAGCATAAATAGGTAAAATCATTGTTATCGTTTGCTTTCTAAATAATTTTGTAAAATCAAAACGGCGCTAATCTTATCGACCAGTCCTTTATCCCTTCTTTTTTTCTTGCGCGCTCCACTCTGCAAAATAATTTGCTTTGCTTCGTAAGAGGTAAACTGTTCGTCCATGTAAGAAACCACAAGTTTCGGGAATTGTTTTATCAGCGTTTCCCTTAATTTTTCAATGGTGGGTACCAGCGTAGTAGGATTTCCATCCAGATGCCTTGGGTAACCGATGACGACCTCCGCTACCGTTTCGGTCGCAATATAGTTAAATAACCATTCCTGAAGGTTGGTAGTCGCCACGGTATCCAGACCATTGGCGATGATCTGAAGCGGATCCGTAACGGCCAGTCCCGTCCTTTTTTGTCCATAATCAATACTAAGGATTCTAGCCATGGTACAAAGATAATATTTTATGCCTGAGGTAGGGGCAGTATGGGCGAATTGCAATTCGCCCATACGTCCCTACCGGGCATAAAAAAGCCCCCTCCCGAACTTGTCGGGAAGAGGCCATCCCAAAAACCGATTTTAAAGCATTCTTAAATCGGATTTTGAGCTAGTATAACTTACTTGATCACGATCATCTTCATGGTCGCAGACTGAGTAGGCGTATCTAATTGGTAGTACATTACTCCAGTTGCATTCAGGTCACTACTGTTGATAGTTTCCATGTTTGCACCTTTCGTGTAATCACCTTTGATCGTCTTCAGTACACGTCCAGCGACGTCGTAAATAGTCAAGGTTGCAGTAGTTGCTTCAGGCAATGTGAATTCGATAACCGTTTCATTTCTGAATGGGTTAGGACGGTTCTGAGCTAAGCCAAAGCCAGCGTCAGTAACCTGACCGAAGTCAATTGCTACGTCGAATAAGTCACCATCGTTCGTGTAAGCTTCTGCAGGAGTAAATCTTACCTGATCTACAGAAATTACATCACTCAAGTTACCATCTTTCTTCGCTACGAAGTTCAATGTGAATAATACTTCATCGTTGTTTACAGAAACAGCGTTGGTATTAGTCCATACAGTAGTTAAAGCACCTTCGTTCAATTTCGCGAAACCGAAGTTATCAGCAGTTAATCCTCTAAGAGCACCAGCTGTGAAATCTTCAAATTCAACTGCATTCTGATCGAAAGCTAAAGTGAATTGGTATCCTAACATGTTAGTGAAGTCATTTGCCTTCACGTCAACGCTGTAAGTATTACCAGCAACTAACTGCTGATCTGCTACGTTGAAAACTAAATCACCGTCTTTAGATCGAGTATCACCAGCTTCCGCTAGTGCGTTAGTTGGAGCACTTAAGTTAAGGTCACCCACTTTCACTGCTACGAAATCAGCATCTAACTGATCAGTAGTTAAGTTATTATAGTTAATAACTTCAGGGAAGGTAGTTGCGAATGGATTCGCAGCATTCGGGAACGTGTAAGCACTTTCAACGAATCTCCAAGAAGTATTGTTAGCAAATTCAGTATCAATGAAAAGCAGTACTCTACGTAGTGCAATCATATCTAAAGAAGTGATAGAACCAGAATTGTTCACATCCGCAGCAATCAACTTGTAAGGAGAATCTAAAGTAATCTGCTCTAATAAGTGCTGACCTAATAAGATTAAATCATAAGCAGTTAATCCAATTGTAGGAGCATCATCACGAACTGGCTCGATAGCGTAGTTCATCATAGGAGCAAGATCATAACTGTAAGCACCATCGTTAGCAGTAACCATTGCTGAAGGCATTACAGAAGCATTACCATCAACGTTTACAGTTACACCACCTACTGCTTCTAATTCTTCGGTCATAATTGTACCGGCAACAGTTGCAGCAGCAGGCTCATTACCAGGACATAGTCCTTGAGAATCATCAACGTTTACTAAGATAGTTACATAAGACCAGTTTCCTGCTCCATCTTGTAACCAGTAATCAATAGCGATCACTGCATCAGATGCACCAGCTGGTAAATCATCACAAGTGAAAAGTGCTCCGTCTCCGTCTTCAGCACCTGCTGGAGGAGCTGTCTGGTTGTCACCTAAACTAGGCTTCACAAGTAAAGAAGCAACGATATCAGAACAAATGTCAAAAGAAGATTCTTCTACTTCTGATGGCCAAAGTTCGTTATCAGTAGCTAGGTTAACATCCGTTTGCGTTGTTGCAACAATGTTTGGAGGCGTATTGTCAATTACGTAGAACAACTGTACACAGTCTTCAGATACGTTTCCACAGTAATCTTCTACACTCCAGATAATTCGGTGCTCACCAGTTGGGTAAGTTCCACTTGCATCGTTTCCAACACCAGTGATGTCAATAGAACCATCGTTGAAAGCATCAATTGCGTAAGTGTAACGTAATGTTTCACCTTCACAA
>CALLPK010000063.1 GCA_938015415.1 uncultured Saprospiraceae bacterium | reverse complement strand
GATTTGGTGTAATTTGCACTTATAATTTAAGCACAAAAATAATGATAAAAGTCGCCCCTATCAAGGCTATTCAACTTTCCTCCGCTAAGCGACCCAAGCACGTTCGACTTACGAGTCCTACTACTGCATTTACAAACGAAGTAAAGATAGACTTGTTAGATGGAATTGGCAAAGCAGTTGATTATAAATTAGCTTTTTCGGTCATTGGAGATCACGAATGTGAGGTTGATTTGTCGACTTTACCGCTGGGTGTCTATCATTTAAGAGTTATAGACGAGGCCGTATTTTTTGTAAAACGAATCATTTTGAATTAGTACCTAGGGTTTTCCCCTAATTTGAAATTTAGGGGTTTTCGTTGATGTGCAGAAGGAGATAAAATCAGATATTTGTATAGTAATTAAAACGAAAGATACTTATAGAGGTATAAGAACTTTCCGATCAGAAAGTAAGCTGTTAGGTTTCTGATCCAAACAAATTAAATTCAACAGGATAACGTTCTATCGAGGTGTGTTAATTTATAACACACTTCGACTAGAAACTTTTTCCGAGTTCAAGAATATTGTAGGTTAGGTTTCATTCCAATTTAGATCAGGATCATAGTATGAATAATACTTTGATCCTACTTTTTTTTCATATAGATCGAGCGATTTTCATTTTCTTAATCCCGAATCTGTTTAGTTGTTCACTCCTATCGTCGTTCTCTGCCTGCGCAGATATAGGGAGGAAAATAAAAAATCACTCTCAGCGTACCCCTTTATCAATTTTATCCCTCCAGTTCACTCACCAGCTGATCCCATTTTTCTACCGCCGCATCCAGGTCTTTCTTTTTCGATTGATAATCTTCCATCACTTTGGCCGATGCTTCGCTTTCATAAAATCCAGGCTCCCCCATTTTGGTTTCAATCGCCGCAATCTCTTCCTCTAGTTTCTCCACCGCCCGTTCGGCATTTTGGACTTTACGCTCTTTCTTTTTTAACGCCTTTTGTTCTTCGTAAGATAATTCTACTTTACCATTCTTCTGTTGCTTACCATTTTTAGCAGCTTCCAGATGTTTGGATTTCGACAACTCTACCTCCCGCATATTATTCATCGCACGTTTTTCCAGGAAGAAATTGACGTCACCGAGGTGTTCGTATAATTTTTGATCTCTGAATTCTATGGTACGGTTGGTCAGATTGGCCAAAAAATCACGATCGTGCGAAACGATGATCAAGGTACCGTCAAAATTCTGGATCGCTTGTTTCAGGACATCTTTAGATATAATATCCAGGTGATTCGTAGGTTCATCCAGTACCAATAAGTTAATAGGTCTTAATAATAAACAAGCCAACGCCAGGCGAGCGCGCTCTCCCCCACTCAAAACCGACACTTTCTTATCAACATCGTCCCCACTAAACATAAAAGATCCCAAAATAGTCCGGAGTTTTGGGCGCAGTTCTTCGGGAGATTGTGATTCCATGGTTTGCAAAACGGTCTGGTCTCCCTGCAAGGCGTCCGATTGATTTTGCGCGTAGTAACCCACCTGAACATTATGTCCCAGGTTTATTTCTCCATCCGATGCCGGAATTTCGTTAATCAATATTTTAGCCAACGTGGTTTTACCTTGTCCGTTTTGTCCCACAAAGGAAACACGGTCACCACGATCCAGCTTTAATCCTACACGGTCCAGCACCTTCAGATTACCATAATCCTTGGTTACTTTTTTTGCGTCGATGACAATACTACCGGCCCGCGGAGCTGGTGGAAATTTAAGTTTCATGGCCCCAGAATCTTCCGAATCAATTTCGATCCGTTCCATTTTGTCCAGCTGTTTTTTCATGGATTGTGCCATCTTCGTTTTGGTGGCCTTCGCCATAAACCGATTGATGGTCTTTTCTTTTTGGGCAATGACTTTTTGTTGATTGACAAAAGCCGCCTGTTGCATCTCCCGTCGTTCTTTCCGCATAATCATAAATTTGGAATAAGCCACTTTATAATCGTAGGCTTTACCCAACTCGATTTCGACGGTACGGTTGGTAACATTATCCAAAAATTGCTTATCGTGCGAAATAACAATTAGCGTACTCGGTGAAGTTTTGAGAAAATTTTCCAACCAGATAATAGATTCAATATCCAGGTGGTTGGTCGGCTCATCCAATAGTAAATAATCTGGTTTTTGCAACAGCATTTTTGCCAGTTCAATCCGCATCTGCCAGCCGCCGCTAAATTCATCCGTCAACCGATTCATATCGGAAGATTTAAATCCCAGTCCACCCAAAATTCGCTCCGCATCCGCCTCCATCGTATGTCCGCCTAAGAGTTGAAATCGCTCCCCCGCATCACTGACGTCGGTAATTAGATCCAGGTATGCCTGGGATTCGTAATCGGTCCGTTCGCCCAGTTGTACATTGATACTATCAATTTTTGTCTGTAATTCCAGGGCTTCTTTAAAAGCCGTAAGCGTCTCAGCCATGACGGTTTTACCCTTTGGCAGACTCATTTCCTGATGCAGAAATCCCAAAGTTGAACCCGTGGGGCGCGTAATAGTTCCACTGTCCGGTGACTGGTGTCCGGCAATAATTTTCAGGATGGTAGACTTTCCTGCTCCGTTTCGTCCTACCAGACCAACCCTTTGTCCGGTTTCAAAAACAATATTAACCGAATCCAGTAATACCCGGTCCCCATATTTCACAAATACATTCGCTGTCGTTATCATGGTGCAAAGATACGGAATTTAGCAAGAATGGGGAAGCCAAAATACGGGATAGATAGAAAACAAAAAAGCTGCGCCAGTATAAACCGGAGCAGCTTTTTTGCCAGAAAATTGAAAGTCTTTTATTCTAATTTGAAATTGGAATTTCGGGCATCTGAGCGATCACACTATATGCGTTTCCTTTGTTTCTCATAATATTCTGCCACAAATTTTTTACTTTATTATTAAAAATATAATTGGTGTTCATATTGGCCACTACCCAGGATCGAATTTTCATTTCTTCGGCCAGCTGCCCAAAGTCCCAACCGGAATAACCGACGAAAAAGCGAATATCTCTGGGTTCGACCAATCCGGATTTGATGAGGCTTTTTAATTGATCAAAATTTCCTCCCCAGTACACACCACGAGCAATCCGTTTACTGTCTTCCAGTAAATCACCAACCCGGTGAATATAATGAATGGTGTCTGTTTTGACAGGACCACCGTAGAAAACCGGTGCTGCAAATTCCGGAAAATCGGCAATTAATTCGTTGACGGTCATTTCTAAGGGCTTATTAAGAATAAAGCCGAGGCTACCGTCCATTTCATGTTCACAGAGTAAGATGACTGCTCTTTTGAAATTTTGGTCCAGCATGAACGGTTCAGCTAATAAAACGCGTCCTTTTTTTACTTTTTGTGTAGTCATGGTATTAATAGTATTACCTAATGTTTCATAAATATCAATTCCTGAGAGTGGATTGAATAATATTATGTTTCTCAAAGTAAGGTAAAACCAGCTATGTTGCCAGTATCAGTTTCTTAAAGGGTTTATTCAAAAAAATGAATACATCATCCTTCGTATCGTACTGCTAAGATTATAAATTAAGTCCGGAAATTCAAATTAATTCCGTTAAGTTTTTGACCTAAAGTAAAGGGTTTACTAAACATCTTAATTATCACCACCTCTAAAAGACTGATTTTCATAGAACTTATAAAATCCAGCTAAACTAAAATTGAATACGTTAAAGTTTTCTTAGTTTTTTGGCAAAAAATGATCCCTCTGAAACTTTAGTGACTTCTGGAGCAAATCCGGGTAGAATGCGTTGAACTCTTTTTCGAATAATGGATAGAATTTCTGGAGCGTATCGTACGCTTCGCCAAAAAAAGACGGGAATTTAGTACGTTCATCCATCCGTTCCAGGGTATACCGAATACCTGCTTCTTGTCCGTAGCCTTCCAGCCAGTTTCCCTTGATCATTCCGGGTAGATTTTTTTGTAATTTCTTAGGTAAAATTTCCAGATTTTCTTCTAATAAGATGTATTGCTTTTGAGCAAATTCGGCCAGGGACATGATCGAATACTTCTCCCAATTGACCGCCAATAAATGATCATATAATATATCAATCACGACGGGCGCATATTTTCCTTGAGTTGGACGCAATCGTTCGGTTCCTTGCCGGACCATGGGATGCTGATCGGTATAGGTATCAATAAAACGGTGTAACTGGATTCCGGTCTGGACTGCTGGTGAATAAATTTCGACCTGTTTGTTATTGATAAAATCCGCAATTATGTTCCCGATGGTGAGCATCGGATGATGATTGGAAAGATGGAGGTGTGCGAGGTAATTCATATTTTGATGTGCGGATTTGTAAATTTTAAGATGTGGGGATGGACAGATTTATGGATTTAGTAACGTCTCGCAATTCTTAATATAGGGACTATTCAATAATCTGTGTTTTTTGTTGCGCCAGCATTGTGTAAAAAGAGACCAGTCAACTAATGAGTCTGCTCTAAAAACTAGGAAAATATAAAATTTCAATCATTTTAAAATATAGCCTAATGTATAATGTTTTTACGATAAAAGATATACACGTTAAAGAATCTCTGCGCCTTAGCAATCTCTGCGAGAAATACACTTTTTAGAGCAGACTCACTAATAAACTGACTAACAACTAATTATAAATACAATATTTTAATTATAAACTTGAGCTAACTGATTAGACACCGTTAATTGAACACCCCCTTAATATACCGATAGACAACTTGATTCCGTCTTCTATTTTTCAACTCCCTAAAAATACGGTATTTTCAAAAATCTATAATCGTGGAAAATCAATATTACTAATTCCCAATAAAAAAAGATCGACGAAATCCGCCGACCTTTTCTTATTATTAGAGAAGACGATACTTTAGCGTACCATCTAATAATCCGCACATCAATTAATCAATTAATCTACTAATCCTCACTCCTCTCCCAAAAACGGATATTTATAATCCGTGGGCGGCACAAAAGTTTCCTTGATCGTCCGTGGAGAAATCCAGCGCAATAGGTTTAAGATAGAACCGGCCTTATCGTTGGTTCCCGATCCACGGGCACCACCAAATGGCTGCTGTCCTACAACTGCTCCGGTTGGTTTATCATTGATATAAAAATTACCGGCCGCATGCTTCAGTATTTTATCCGCCAATAAAACCGCAGCGCGATCATCAGAAAAAATAGATCCGGTCAATGCGTAAGGAGAAGTTTCGTCTACCTTTTTTAAGATCGCTTCGTATTTTTTGGGGTCGTAGACGTGAATGGTCAATACGGGGCCAAAGATTTCCTCGCACATAGTTTTATAATCTGCTTTTTTAGCTAAAATAACCGTTGGCTCTATAAAATATCCTTCACTTTTGGAGTAACTTCCACCCATGATGATTTCAGCGTCCTTTGACTTTTTAGCACCGGCAATATATCCGGTAATCTTGTCGTAGGCCCGCTCGTCAATAACCGCGTTGATAAAATTAGTAAAATCTTCTACAGTTCCCATTTTAATTTCGGCCAGGTCCGCCTTCATATATTTCTCCACCTCTTTCCAGAGATTTTTAGGAATGTACGCACGGGAAGCCGCGGAGCATTTTTGTCCCTGAAATTCAAACGCTCCTCTGACGAGTGCCGTCGCTACCACTTTGGCATTCGCAGATTCGTGTGCCACCACAAAATCTTTGCCACCAGTTTCCCCCACGATACGGGGATAGCTGCGGTAGTTAGGCAAATTATCACCAATGGTCTGCCACAGTTTATTGAAAACACCCGTTGACCCGGTGTAGTGCAAACCCGCAAATTCCCGGTGGCTAAAAATCAGATCTCCGGCCACAGGACCATCCGCAAAAACCAGGTTGATCACCCCGGCCGGTAATCCGGCAGCTTCGAAAATATCCATGATTACATGGGCAGAATAAATCTGCGTTTCTGCTGGTTTCCAAACTACCGTGTTCCCCAGCATCGCTGGTGCGGCGGGTAAATTGGCAGCAATAGACGTAAAGTTAAAAGGCGTAATCGCAAAGATAAATCCTTCGAGTGGACGGTGTTCCAGGCGATTCCAGATACCGGGAACACTTTCTGGTTGTTGGGTATAAATCTCCGTCATATACTGAACGTTATAGCGGAAAAAATCACAAAGTTCCGCAACGGCATCAATCTCTGATTGGTATACATTTTTCGATTGACCGAGCATGGTCGCTGCGTTCATACGAGCCCGGAAAGGACCGCTTAACAAATCGGCGGCCCGTAAAAAAATTGCCGCACGATCCTGCCAGGGCATTTCTTCCCAGGCGGATTTAGCTTTTAACGCGGCATCAATGGCCCGCTTAACGTGGGAAGAATCTCCTTTCGAAAAATGTCCCAGAACATGCTTGCGTTCGTGGGGAGGATGAATAGCTACTTTGTCTTTGGTATTTACATTCTTACCATTAATCCTCATCGGGATATTAATGGTTTTGGATTTTAATTCGGCAAGTACTGCTTTTAGTTCTTGCTTTTCCGGTGATCCTGGACCGTAAGGAAGTACTGGCTCATTGGTCGCCATGGGAACTTCAAAAAATGCATTGGACATATTTGGTGTTTTTATTATTAAAATTTAATGGCGCAAAGCTAAGAAATTATTCCGAGCTATCTGTAGGAAGTTACCGTGGATCAACGGATAAAAGGTAGGATTTTCGAATATGTAGGAATTGATTTTTGCTTTTTGTTAATCGATACTTGCTTCTTGTGCTCTTTAGTCTTGCCTGCCGGCAGTCGCGTTAAAGGGAAGCAAGTTACAAGTAGCAAGTAGCTACGGTGTTCAATCTACGTAAAAAACTTCTGTATTTTTGTAATATAATTTGTTCCAAGGTGTCAGCTTTTTCTTTCTTTTTTCTGTTCATTTTTTTGCAGAAAAAAAACGAAACAAAAAATCTGCCGCCTGTCGCATTTTTCGAATTCGGCACTTCTAATAAAATGTCAAAACGAATAAACTCGCTTTTGATTTTCTCTGTCTATTGTAAATGACTGATTATCAGTCATTTGTTGTTTATTTAGCGATAGTTTAGCTCACACAGTATTCTTTTTAAGACAATTTATTAAGGCACCGAATGGAAAAAAGCTCAAGGTCGGAAAATTCATCAAGCAGGAACAGTTTCGGTCATTAGTTGAAATATTTATTCCGTAGAAGTTCAAATTTGATGCAAAAAATGCAAGAAGAAATTTTCGAAACTTAAAGGGTAGATTGAACACCCTAGCTTTTTGCTATTGGCTTTTTGCTTCACTCAACCGCGACAGAATAGGGCCAATAACTAGTAGCTAATAACCAAAAGCAAAAAAAGAGATGAACGATTCTTCCGGTACTGCTTCCTTTTCCCGATGGCCGGTGTTTTGCTTAACCGGCGTGGTAATAATTATTATGTTGGTCAGTGGATATGCCCAGATCTTTGACCGGGAATTATTAGAATATTTAATTTTAGAAGATGGAGTGTTAGAAAATCTAACTGCGCTGCTTTTATTATTTGGAGGTGCTTTTGTTTTTTATCATTTTTTTAAAAATAAAAAGGAGAAAGAAATCTGGTGGAAAATTTTTCACGTGGTTTTTGGACTTACGTTGTGGTTTGGATTTGCGGAAGAAATTTCGTGGGGGCAGCGAATTATCGGTTTTGATACACCCGTTTTTTTTCAAAAACACAACAAGCAATA